>NZ_CP045696.1:900000-1047500 GCF_009676955.1 Sodaliphilus pleomorphus
CTACGGACTTGGCAACGACGGCAACGAGTACAAAATTATCACCCAAATATTTCTCTACAAATTTCTGAATGATAAATTCGGTTATGAACTAAAGCGAGCAAAAAGTCGCATTGCAGATAAAATCAGAAATGCCGATCAGTGGGAAAAAGCATATACCGAACTCACCGATAATGAGCGGCAATTACTCATGATCGCTTTGCCGCCTGAATCGCTTAAACTCCAGCCACAGCACTTGCTTTCTACCTTATGGAATCAATCAAGCCGAGGAGATTTTGACATAATTTTTGATGCAACAATGACTGATATTGCCGAGCAAAATCTCGATATTTTCTCCACGCAAACTACCCAAAACACCAAAATTCCACTATTTGAGAAACTTACACCCTACGTCACCGACTCCGACCAGCGTCCTGCATTCGCTCGTGCATTGGTTGACAAACTCGTAAACTTCTCATTCGAGAAAGCATTTTCAAGTGGCTATGATTTTTTTGCCGCCATCTTTGAATACCTTATCAAAGATTACAACACTGCAGGAGGTGGAAAATATGCCGAATATTACACTCCACACGCTATTGCAACAATTATGGCCCGACTGCTCGTTGGCAATGATGAGAATCTGCACAACATAGAAATCTATGACCCATCGGCAGGGACTGGAACGTTGCTGATAGCGCTTGCACACCAAATAGGCAACAGCAAGTGCACGATCTTCGCACAGGACATTTCACAGCGCAGCAACAAGATGTTAAAACTCAACTTGCTACTAAACGGCCTTGTCACATCGCTCGACAACGCAATTCAAGGCGATACACTCGTTGCACCTTATCACAAGAACGACATCGGCACGGCTTTGCGTCAATTCGACTATGTGGTTTCCAATCCACCATTCAAAATGGATTTCTCCGACACCCGCGAAAAGCTTGCCGCGCAACCTGCACGTTTTTGGGCTGGAGTGCCTAGGGTGCCTGCCAAGAAAAAAGAAAGTATGGCTATATACACCTGCTTCATTCAGCATGTAATCAACTCGCTAAAAGATACAGGAAAGGGGGCTATCGTGATTCCCACAGGCTTCATCACTGCAAAATCAGGCATTGAAAATAAAATCTTGAAGCACATTGTCGACAAGAAGATTGTGTATGGTGTGGTATCGATGCCGTCAAATGTATTTGCCAACACTGGCACTAATGTGTCTGTGCTATTTTTCGATAAGTCGGCAAAACGTGATTCTGTCGTGCTCATTGATGCTTCAAAACTTGGTGAAAAAACCAAGATTGACGGCAACCAGAAGACTGTGCTCCACGATGAGGATGTAGAAAAGATCATTTCATCATTCAACAATGCCGAAGCGATAGATGATTTCTCGGTGGTAGTTTCCTATGATGAAATCAAGGAGAAAAACTACTCACTCTCAGCGGGTCAATATTTCGATATAAAAATCGAATATGTAGATATTACCGAAGAGAAATTCAACAAACGCATGGCTGACTACCGTAAAACGCTCACTGAGCAATTTGCCGAAAGTCACAAGCTTGAAAATGAAATCATGCGCCAGTTGGATAGTTTGAAATTTAACGAGTAAAATAGATTATGGAGCAACATCATATATCACAAGCATACGAAATTGCGGCTGAAACCATAAAGAACGCTACTCTGCAAGGACAGTATGAAGCAGCCAAAGGTGTTAATCGCATTCAGTTGGCAACCTATTTCAGTGTGGGCAAATATGTTTCAGCTAACACCCGACAAGGAGTTTGGGGGGACTGGTGCATTGGAAGCTATAAGTACCCGATTGCGCCAATTACTGCCAGGACTGCGAGGATATTCAGCAGATAGTCTTAAACTGATGCGTATCTTCTATGAAGAATGAAATCAAGGCTAAAGCTTCTATTAATAAAAACGACATATGGCGAATTATTAACGAAAATCATATAAAGGACAATACCGATTATTCTATATATAATTTTAGAAATAAGAGTCAAGAAGAATTGTATGAACAAAAAGGTGAAATACCCAAAGGTGTACCTTCTATTTACAAAGAAACAACTGTTGATTATATCATAAAGATATATAATAATGAACATTAATACTTCTATATTCACAATGAAAAAGTATAGACTCAAGGATATTGCCACAGTTGAAATTAGTAGTGTTGACAAAAAGACAAAAGAGAGTGAAACTAATGTTCGCCTTTGTAATTTTACGGATGTCTATTATAATTGGGCTATAACCAAAGATAAACATGATAATTTTATGGAGGCTACAGCCAATAATAAAGAAATTAGTCGTTTCCTTTTCAAAAAAGGGCAAGTTGCACTGACAAAAGATAGTGAAACACGTTATGATATTGGTATTGCCACTTACATAGCTGATGATTTTGAAGATGTCGTATTAGGCTATCATTGCGCCTTGATTACACCTGATGAAAGCAAAGTAGTCGGTTGTTATCTCAATGCTTTTTTGCACTCAAATATGAGTCGTAAATATTTTGCTAATAGCGCAAGTGGAAGTGGGCAACGTTATACATTGTCTATCCAAACAATAGAAGAAATGCCTATTCTTCTACCCGAAATAGAGGAGCAGAAGCAAATAGGGAAACTTTTCTCTAACATTGACCGTAAAATAGAAATCAATCGTTCGCTAAATCATAATTTAGTGGCGATGGCAAAGCAGCTATACGACTATTGGTTCGTGCAGTTTGATTTTCCCGATGAGAATGGCAAGCCGTACAAGTCATCGGGTGGTTTGATGGTATGGAATAATGTACTTAAAAGAGAAATTCCGGCAACATGGAAAGTTGTTAATATCTTTGATGCTGTCAATGTGAGATATGGTTTTCCGTTTGCAACAGAGAATTTTACAGAAGAAGTCACATCTACCCCAATAGTTAGAATTAGGGATATATTAGAAGGAACTGTTTCTGCATATTCTTTAGAAGAAACCGATGACAAGTACAAGCTTCAAGAAGGCGATCTATTAGTGGGAATGGATGGAAACTTCCATATGAATTATTGGCATGATAATACTGCCTACCTAAATCAACGATGTGTAAGGTTTAGAATGAAAGAAGATTCTTCTATTTCCGCAATTCAGACATACTATAACATTCAACCTTATATTAAAGCTAAGGAGAAAAATGCCAAAGGTTCAACTGTAGGACACTTATCTGATAAAGATTTAAAGGAAATATATGTAATAGCCCCACAAAATTCAAACAACTTCCATCCAAGAGTTTTTTTTGATACTCTGCTAACCCAGATGGTTAAGAATAAACAACAGATATTGGAATTGATAAAGCAACGTGATGAACTACTCCCATTGCTAATGAACGGTCAGGTGTCGCTTCTAAATTGCGACTGACGTCGCCATTTACGGCTTCGGCTCGGCAGAGAGAACAAGTTTTTCCTCTGCTCTCGCCTTGCACGTAAATTATGATTTATCGAACGATTAAATGCAATTTTCTCATCAAAAGTTTCTAAGCAGTTGGCTATGGATATTTGCTTCTCAATTGGATATGGCTCAATCTCAATGGTAGAGAGGGCTATATCCAATTGGAGGTTCTTTATACCTGATGTTTTCCCTTCAAAGTTAAAAAACACGCCACTATTATACAGATACTGCCAATATTGATAGATAAAGAATGAGTTCCATCCCTCTTTTACTCTAAAAGCAACGCAGAAATTAGAACAAACAACATTCTTTGATGCGGAGAGCAGGGCTTGAGAGATATACACAGCACGCCCTGTTGATTGGGTGGGACTTCCTCCTGATTTCTCTATAACAATATCTCCTACCTGTAGCAATTTCTGTTGAAATGAGTGCTCAGAGACATAGCGAAGGGGAATATTGACAAATTCATTGTTACTTATGGGTACGATGTCTGCTCCTCTCACGCAAGAAACTGCATGAGGGGCTTCTAAACTTGGAGACTCATTGCCCCAATCTCCTGTTATAAAAACATCAATAATCTCTGATAACTTCATTTTTGCTCCTATTTTACTGCAAAGATACAGTTCCCAAAGCAAAGTGACGAAGAAATCAAAGATAAAATGCCAACTATCAGCCTATATACTTTCGGTGTGCCATTTTTACATTTGCTTGATTTACCATAGCGTAATGTAGGGTAGTATCAATCTTTACATGTCCTAATAGCCGCTGCACCTGTTCAATGGGCATACCTTTATCAATAGCCATAGTAGCTAAGGTGCGACGAAACTTGTGCGGATGCACCTTGTTCAGCCCTGCTTGCTTACCAAGTTGGCGCAAACGTGTTTCTACTCCTCCTATTGTCAGCCTGTTGTGGGGCAAGGACAAAGATACAAACAAAGCAGGATTCTTGTCTGTTCGACTTTCAAGATACCGTTTAAGATGTATTTTTGTTCGAGCATTGAAATAGACTTCTCTTTCCTTGTTGCCCTTGCCAAATACAACGCATTGCCGTTCGTGAAAGTCTATGTCTTCACGGTTCATCTTTACCAATTCGCCTACACGCATACCTGTGGAAGCCAACAAGTCAATCATTGCCAAGTCTCTGATTTCGTGACAGGTATCACGCAATACCTCCATGTGTTCATCGTTTATTACTTCTTTGACAAGGCTTTCAGTACGCACTTTATGAATACGGCGTACAGGGCTTTTAGCGATATAGTCTTCATCCTCCAACCATGCAAAGAAGCTGGAAAATATGCGCCTTAGGTTGTCTATCGTAACTCTACTTGAGCCACGTTCCTCTTGATAGCGAGCAAGATAGGAGCGAATGTCGTTTGTTTCGAGTTCACCTATTCGTTTTTGTTCATTTCTCAACAAGGCTTCTATGGACGATTGGTAGTAGCATAATGTTTTCTCTGAGCAACCTTCTATTTTCTTGGCAGAAATAAAGGCTTGTAGTAGTTCGCCATTAGCTTGCTCTCGTTGTTGTTCTTCACTTTTGACTGGCATCATTACCACTTGTTCAAAGGCGGTTTTCAATACCTCTCGCAATCTTTCTTGTTGCCTTGTATCCAAAATATCAGACATCTCGGCAAGAATGTTCTCTATTGTTTTCTCTTTCATCTAATTATTATTTTGGTGACATACCATAATAACGGAAACTTCGGAGAACATAGAAAGATTAAATCATAATTTACCGTTGCCTGACCATTCATCAAAAGCAGTAGGAGTTCGTCGCGCTGCTTGATGAGGGCATTGCTCTCTGTTATATTGGCATCTATTTTAGCATAAATGCTCTTTATGGTATCAAAGAACTTATAAATCAATCCCTTAGGTGCTTTGACCCATTTATTAGCCAAAAAGGTTTCCGTCATAAAGTTCTTTATACCACTCGTTTTCCCTTCATAATTAAACATGATGCCATTGTCATAGAACATTTTCCAGATATAGAAGAAATATGCAGACTCTTTGTAATCTTTGAAAGAGAATGCGTGACAAAAATTTGAACACGTTATCTTTCCTCCATTTCTTTCTATTACTCCTGAGGTTATAAAGGCACTACGCCCTGTTGCTTGAATAGGACTTCCACCAGAGACTTCTATTACAACGTCCCATACAGAAAGAAGCTTTGCTCTATTACTTGATTTGATGTAACGCTTAGGAAGATTATTGAGCTTTATGATGTCTGCCCCTCTAATACATCCTATCTCAATTGAGTTTTCGGATGGATTATCTGTCCCCCAATCACCAGTATTATTCTTGCTGACAAACTCACTTAACCTACAAACATTCCACCCATCTGGCATCTCTATTTGAAGTTCTTCACAATATTTCATCTTGCCACCACTACTTTTGTAGGGTTTGCCATTCTCATCGGGGAAGTCGAACTGCACGAACCAGTAGTCGTAGAGTTGTTTTGCCATTGCCTCTAAATTATGATTTATTGATTACAGAGATTCAAGCAAAGGTGTTAGGGCAATGTGAATATTTTCGAATACTGATGGCTGGGGCATGGATGCGCGAGAATGTTGTGGGTGGGTGGCGGTTTTTTTTCGGGGGAAAATGCGGGGAGAGGGTTGGATTTTAGGTTTTTTTGGTTATATTTGTAGATTGAAACTATTGACCTCACTTAATTTTTGCACACATGAGCAAGACCTGCACCACACCCCACAGCGACACTTCGGCGGCCCGAGACGGCCTCAGCACGCCGGCGGCCCGTGAACGGGCGTGCTGGCCGGTGAGGGTGTACCGGTTTTACCGCGACGGCTTCAAGGGCATGACGGTGGGGCGCACGCTGTGGGCCATCATCGGCATCAAGCTCATTGTGTTTTTTGTGATACTGCGCTGGATTTTCTTCCCCGACTTCTTGAGCTCGAAGGGGCGCAACGACCAGGAGAAGGCGCAATACGTGCGCGAGCAGATGACGGGCCGGCGCTGAGCCGCCGCCACCTGCTCACCCACCCCGAGAGATAGAAATGAGTAAACAAAACCAACTAAATACAGAATATGAATGAACTAATGAACGTTGTAGACTGGTCGCGTGCACAATTTGCACTCACCGCCATTTATCACTGGCTCTTTGTGCCGCTCACGCTGGGCCTGGGCGTGATCGTGGCTGTGATGGAGACCATGTACTACCGCACACGTAGCGAGAAGTGGCTGGCCACGACCAAGTTTTGGATGACCCTGTTTGGGGTGAACTTTGCCATAGGCGTAGCCACGGGCATCATCATGGAGTTTGAGTTTGGCACCAACTGGTCGAACTACAGCTGGTTTGTGGGCGACATCTTCGGCGCGCCGCTGGCCATCGAGGGCATACTGGCCTTCTTCATGGAGTCGACCTTCATTGCGGTCATGTTTTTCGGCTGGAAGCGGGTGAGTCCCAAGTTTCACCTGGCCTCGACGTGGCTCACAGCCATAGGGGCGAGCCTCTCGGCGCTGTGGATACTGGTGGCCAACGCGTGGATGCAGGACCCTGTGGGGTGCCACTTCAACCCTGAGACGATGCGCAACGAGATGACGAGCTTCTGGGCGGTGGCCACGTCGCCCACGGCGATGGCCAAGTTTTTCCACACGGTGCTCAGTGCCTGGACGCTGGGCGGTGCCTTTGTAGCGGGCGTGAGCGGCTGGATGCTGCTCAAGGGGCGCAACAAGGCGCACTGCATGCGCAGCCTCAAGGTGGGCGGCTGGGTAGGCGCGATAGGCATCGTGCTCACCATCGCCACGGGCGACTCGAGCGCCGTGACCGTGAGCCAGAAGCAGCCCATGAAGCTGGCAGCCATGGAGGGCCTGTACCGCGGCCAGAACGCGCAGTCGCTGGTGGCCTTTGGCATCTTGAACCCGGCCAAGCGTGTCGACAACGATGAGGACCCGTTTCTCTTTGAGGTGTCGATACCCTACGGGCTGTCGATACTGGCCAACAAGGACCCGCAATCGTTTGTGCCTGGCATCAACGACATCATCAACGGTGTGAGCAAGGACCGCGAGGGCAAGCTGGTGAACACGGTGTCGTATACCGAGCGCATAGCGCGCGGCCAGCGTGCGCAAGATGCGGTGAAGGCCTATGACGCGGCCAGCCGCAGCGACGACCGCAAGCAGCTCGACAACATCAACAAGGTGCTCGACGAGGACTTCAAGTACTTCGGCTACGGCTATCTCGACAAGCCTGCCGAGGCCGTGCCGCCAGTGGCCATGACGTTCTACACCTTCCGCCTGATGGTGATGGTGGGCGGCTACCTGCTGCTCTTCATGCTGGCAGTGCTGCTGCTGGCCTACAAGCCCCGCCTGGTAGAGGGCAAGAAGTGGGCACGCTGGTGGTATATACTGAGCATCGTGACCGTGCCGCTCACCTATGTGTGCTCGGCCAGCGGCTGGATTGTGGCCGAGGTGGGCCGCCAGCCCTGGGCCATACAGGACCTGATGCCCAACAAGGTGGCCATAAGCGACCTCTCGGCCAGCTATGTGCAGGTCACCTTCTGGATATTTGCCGTGATTTTCACGGCGCTGCTCGTGGCCGACGTGAGCATCTTGCTCACGCAGATTGCCAAGAAGTCGAAGACCGACCTCGACACGGTGCAGGCCTGAGCCGCGCCGAGACAACGAGACAGAGATCAATACACTCAACGCATATATCACACACACATAATATAAAAAAAAGATAACAGCATTATGACTTACTATATTCTTCAAAACTACTGGTGGCTCATCATCTCGGTGCTGGGAGCCCTGCTGGTGTTTCTGCTCTTTGTGCAGGGCGGGCAGTCGATGCTCGTGTGCGCCCGCGACCAGGAGCAGCGCACGCTCATGGTCAACTCGCTGGGGCGCAAGTGGGAGTTCACGTTCACCACGCTGGTCACCTTCGGGGGGGCGTTTTTCGCCTCGTTCCCGCTGTTCTACTCCACGAGCTTCGGCGGCGCCTACTGGCTGTGGATGCTCATCTTGTTCAGCTTTGTGGTGCAAGCCGTGAGCTACGAGTACCGCACCAAGGGGGGCAACGTGTATGGCACGCGCTGCTTCGACACGCTGCTGCTCGTGAACGGCGTGCTGGGCCCGGTGCTGCTGGGCGTGGTCGTGGGCAGCATGTTTTTTGGCAACGAGTTTACGGTGACCAAGAGCAAGGTGCTCGATGTGGCCAACTCGGCCATCTCGACATGGGGCGCGGGTCATGGCCTCGAGGCCATAGCCTGCTGGAAAAACCTGGTGTTCGGCTTCATGGTGCTCATGCTGGCGCGCACGCTGGCCTCGCTCTACTTCATCAACAACATCGACGACGAGCAGCTGCGCAGCTCGCAGCGGCGCCACCTGTGGGTGAACGGTCTCGCATTTGTGGTGCTCTTTCTGGCCACGCTGGCACTCATACTCACGGCGCAGGGCGTTGAGACCGACGACACGGGCAATGCCCGCTGGGTCGACTACAAGTACCTGCACAACTACCTCGACATGTGGTGGAACCTGGTGCTGCTGGCAGCAGGCGTGGTGGCCGTGCTGTGGGGCATAGGCAAGACGCTGGCGGTGAAAAGCTACACCGGCGGCATTTGGTGGGCCGGCCTGGGCACAGTGGCGGTGGTGCTCACCCTGTTTTTCACCCTGGGCTACAACGACACGGCCTATTATCCCTCGATCATCGACGCCAACAGCAGCCTGAGCCTGCGCAACAGCAGCTCGTCGCTCTTCACGCTCGAGGTCATGAGCTGGGTATCGGTACTCGTGCCCTTTGTGCTGGCCTACATCTTCTATGCCTGGCACTCGATCGACCACGTGAAAATCACCCGCGACGAGATGCACGACACCGACCCCGACGACAAGTACTGACCCTCTGCCAGTGCGCAACTGCAAAACATAGCGATGCCCGCCCCGAGCCACACGCAGCTCAAGGCGGGCATCGCCCCTGCAAGCGCAGGCCACACTGGTGTAGCTACCGGCGCAATTGCTTGACAGTGCGGGTGATATTCTTCACTTTGGCAATTTCGGCGTCGCTCAGGGTATCGTTTTTGTCGGTGTCGAATTTGGTGGAAATAAATGCCCTGAATGTAGAGTCGGGGAAATAGGTGGCATTGAGCGCCACACTGGCCGAAGCTGCAAGCCAGCCCATCGACAGCAGGCCCGCAACAGCAAACTTGAGTGATAAAGCGTGAAAATGTTTCATAGAGAAATAATTTTAGGTTACATTGATAAATCGCTATAAAATTATAAAATTTTATAACAAACCACAACTTTAGTAGGGCATTTTTTAACAATATATTAAAACCGGCACATTTTTTGCGTATTCTACCAGCATGATTGCACTACTGCCTGAGGGCCACATCAAGACCAAGCGGGGAGCACGTGAATCGACGCTTATTCTTGCAAGACAGAGTAAAAAAACATAGTTTCTGTTGCTTTATTGCGTTATTTTTGGCATTTTTGCATATAGAAACCCCAAGTATTACTTTGACTACACTCAAGCAGGAATCACAGGTTCCTCGTTGCGTTAAACTGAATTATTCTGACTAAAACTATAACCATTATGGCAAATCAACTTGACGAACTCACAGGCCCGGTAAACAGCAACGGCCGCGACATCCATGTCATCGACAAGCAACTGCCCGTGACTGTGGGCGCGGGCTCAACCGTGTTTGAAATTGCGCTGTGGGTCACCATCCCCGTGCTGGTGCTCTTGAGCGTGGCACTCTTTGGACAACACATGACCCACCCGCTCGAGGTGGGCGTCGTGGGGTGCCTGGCGGGCGTGCTGCCAGGCGTGATCTTCATCTTCATGAAAATCAAGGCCCGCAACTACTTCCAGCAGCTCGAGCAGCGCATTCAGGCCGAGACCTCCAACATCGACAACTACCTTGAACAGCGCGTGCAAATATTGCAAAACGTGGCGGGCCTGGTAGACCGCGCCATCGACCTCGACAAAGACGTGATGAAGGCGGTGGCCGCCCTGCGCAGCGGCGTGAACATCAACGACCAGAACCGCAACGCGGTGAGCCAGCAAGTAGACACCGCCTTTGGCCGCCTGTTTCCCCAGGTTGAGGCCTATCCCGAGCTCAAGGCTCACGACGCCATTGCCGACGCCATGCAGCAAAACTCCTACCTGCAGCGCGAGATCACTGCAGCCCGCACCGTCTACAACAGCCGCGTGACCCAGTGGAACACCGACATCTTCTCGTGGCCCACCAAGATGATTGTGGCTGCACGCCAGGGCTACACCACCCGCATCCCGTTTACCGCCTCGGCCCAGGTGAGAGAAGCGGCAAGAGCAAAGTTTTTCTAAAACAAGTTTTTCGCCGTGGCTCTGGAAATCTACGACCCTCTTGACGCATATATCAACGTCTTCAAAGACCGGTTCAGGCATGTGGCCGAGGCCACCTTTGCCCAGCTGGCCGCCGAGTCACATGTCGATATCGAAGCCAATCGCAAAACTTGCCACAAAATCTACAACACCGCTCAGCGTGCCAACAATGCAGCATCACGCCTCTCGCGGTGGACGATGCTGTGCATTGTGCTGTGGATAACGGTGATTGTGGGTGCAACGCTCACTATAGTAAACTATGATGACTGGACGCCGGAGTGCGTCGTCGCTACAGGCACAGCCACAGTGGCTGTACTGCTGATGCTCTTCTTGCGAGTGCACCCCAAGTTGAGCGCGTTGAGGAAGCTACACCTCGATGAGACTTCTCACGTCTCCAGCCTCAAAAGCGAAGCCCTGGAGCAGATGGAGCCGCTCAACAGGCTCTATGACTGGGACCTCTTCACCCGCATGATGGCCAAGACCGTGCCCAACTTGGAATTTGATCCCTACTTCACCACCCGGCGACTGGCCGAGATGGAGCACGTCTACGGCTGGGACAGCAGCTTCAACGACGAGCGCTCGGTCATGAGCTGCCGCTCGGGGGCCCTCAACGGCAACCCGCTTGTGATATGCCGCACGAGAAAAATGATAATGGGAAGCAAAACCTATACCGGATACAAGGAAATATTCTGGGAAACCTACGAGCAAGATGGAAACGGCAACCAGGTCGTGGTGTCGCACACCGAGACGCTCTCGGCCGAGTACACAGCCCCCTACCCCGAGTATTACGAGCTCACCCGCGTCATCTATGGCAACACCGCGGCCCCCGACCTGGTTTTCGACCGCCGCCGAAGCGGGCTGGCAAGCAAGCAGGGGTCGCTGGCATTCAAGTGGAAAAAGCGAAAACTGCGCAACGAGGCTCGCAACTTGAGCAACGGCGACTATGCCATGATGACCAACGAGGACTATGAAACCATGTTCGACACCAGCAACCGCAACAGCAACCAGCAATATGCACTGCTTTTCACACCCATGGCCCAGCAGAGCATGACACACCTGCTGCAAGACGATGAAAACGGCTACGGCGACGACTTTGACTTCGAGAAAAACAAGATGATCAACATCATCGTCTCTGGTCACCTGCAAGAGCTCGACCTCGACATGAGTCCCAAGCATTACAGCAACTTTGACTACAACCTTGCCGAGAAAAACTTCTACGAGATCAGTGCCCAGTATTTCAAAGCCATCTACCTTGCACTCGCCCCATTGCTGTGCATCCCCATGTACCGGCAGATGCGCTCGCGCGAGAACATCTACGGCCGCGACATGCCACAGCACAGCGCATTTTGGGAGCACGAGGCCCTGGCCAACTTATGGGGAGAAGAGCACTTCAGGGCGCCCGATTGCGTCACGCACTGCATCTTGAAGACCGAGCAAGTCGATGAGGATGGCGACGAGTCGACCATCGTGGTCTATGCCCACGGCTACAGAAGCGAGCAACGTGTCGCCTATATCGACGTGATGGGCGGCGACGGGAGGTATCATGAAGTGCCGGTGTGCTGGGACGAATACATCCCCGTGACTGGAACGGGGCGCCTCCACATCAAGGAGGACAACACCCGCACAAACGACAATGCCGCCACGCAGCAGCAGCGCCTCGACCACATCGACAAGGTGCTGTCGAGCAACAACGCGATGCTCTACAGGCGGCACATCGCCTCAAGCCTGTGACGCAGTTTGCCCCAGGTAGCGCTCGATGGCGGCAAGATGCCGGGTGGCCACCTCGCGGCCGTGGTCGTAGACGCGCTGCATGACCTGCGGGTCGTGGCACGTGTGGTTGATTTCGAGCTTGTGCTCGGGCCTGAGCACGAGGCAGCGCCCGGCACGCTCCTGCTCGGCCACAAGGGCCAGCTGCCGGTTGTACATGACATGGCGCGCCGCCATGGCATCGACCAGGCGCGGATAGTGGCGGTACTTGAACCTGAACAGCGGCAACATGCCCATGGGCTTCTTTACATAGCCTTGAGGCTGGGTGAGCACCACCAGGTTGCGCTCGTAGCCCTCGCGCTGCATGAACTCGAGCGGCACCGAGTCGGTCAAGCCGCCGTCGAGCAGGCTCAAGCCGTCGATGTGCACCACGCGCGACACCAGGGGCATCGACGACGAGGCCCTTATCCACTCGAGGGTGGCATGGCGGTCGTCGCCCGGCCGGCCTATCGCGTGATACACGGCCTGGCCCGTGACAACGTCGGTGGCCACCACATAGTAGGCCATGGGATTGCGCTCGAAGGCATCGAAGTCGAACTTGTCGTATTGCGTGGGCACCACATGATAGCAGAAGCGGGCATTAAACAAGTCGCCGGTGGTGAGCAGCGAGTGCAGCGAGCTGTAGCGCTTGTCGCGGGCAAAGCGCTTGTTGTAGCGCACGCCGCGACCCGCCTGCCCCGACTTCATGTTGACGCCGAAACACGCCCCGGCGCTCACACCCACAATGCCGTCGACGCCGATGCCGCGCTCCATGAGCACATCGATCACGCCGCAGGTAAACATGCCCCGCAGCGCGCCCCCTTCAAGTACAAGTCCTCGTTTCATATCATTCACTCAAGGTTATTATAAATATAGATAATCAGAAATCGCTACATGGCACCGTTCAAGAAGCCAGCCACCGTTGCCACAGCCTCGTTGAAGGCCGCCGGCTGTCCCGGCACAGTGATAAACAAGTGGGTGGCCGTGGGATACACATGATAGCTGAGCGGGTGATGCAGCCGCTCGAGGCGGCGGGCCAGTTCGGCCGTCTGGTCAAAGAGGATGTCGTGCCCGGCCGAGATGATGAGCACCGGCGGCAAGGCCTGCAGCGCCGAGTCGCTGGCCAGCCCCACCGATGCCAGCGGGTTGCGTGCCTCGCGCCCGGCATAGGCCTCGTTGAAGGCTTCGAGCAGCTCGGCATCGTTGCCATAGCCCGTGGCATATTGCCTCCACGACGCGCTGGGCACGGTGTAGAGCTTGGTCACAGGATAGATGGGTATCACCTTGCACACGCCCGGCACCGTCATGGCCGTGGCCAGTGCCAGATTGCCGCCGGCACTGTCGCCGCCCACCGACACCAGCGACGAGTCGCACCCCCACTGGGCCGCATGCTGCTTGAGGTAGGCCAGCGCCTGCTGGCAGTCGTGCAGCGGCGCCGGAAACCTGTGGGCCGGCGCCAGGCGATAGTTGAGCGCCGCCACGCAGCAGTCGCCCTCGAGTGCCAGCGCGGCACAGAAGCGGGCACAGCTGTTGATGCTGCCAAAGCACCAGCCGCCGCCATGCAGGTAGAGCAGCAGCGGGCGCTTGCGGGCACTGGGCCTGGAGGGCATAAACAGGCACAAGTCGGGCCTCACGTAGACCGCCTCTACGCCTTGCGGCAGCACGGGCGGCTGGTTGCGGCTCTCTCGCGTGCGCTCCAGGGCCGTGTCGTCGCCTCGCATAGCCGCGCGCACGGCCAGCATCTGCATGTGCTGCAAGCCCGGCTTCATGCGGGCCAGAAAAGAGTCTTGCTCAACGAGCATCGTGTGCTGCAACTCGGCACTGGGCACAATCTGCCCCCTGGCGCCGGGCGCCGCCAGTACCATGGCCGCCACAGCCCAGCACAACACTGCAACAGTATTGATTGTCATCATTGCCAATATTCAAGTGTTTATTAGGTTCAACCACATCGTTGCGGCACGGGGCCCAAGCCCCGCCGCTCCTGCAAAGTTATATAAAAAATTGAAGTTGCCGGAAAAAAGCAGGCCGAGAGGCGGATTTATAGTGCAATTGTGGGGCACATTCACTAACTTTGCAGTTGGAAAAACAATTATAACCCAAGATTGACAATGAATTTGAGTCCACTTACTGCCGTGTCGCCCATCGACGGTCGCTATCACGGCAAAACCGAGGCGCTTTCGGAGTATTTTTCAGAGTATGCACTCGTGCGCTACCGCGTGCACGTGGAAGTTGAGTATTTCATCGCCCTGTGCGAGCTGCCCCTGCCGCAGCTTGCCGGCGTCGACCCCAAGGTGCACGACGAGCTGCGTGCCATCTACAAGAACTTCGGCGTGGCCGATGCCCAGCGCGTGAAAGACATCGAGGCCATCACCAACCACGACGTGAAGGCAGTGGAATACTACCTCAAGGAGCAGTTTGACCGTCTGGGCCTGGAGCAATACAAGGAGTTTATACACTTCGGGCTCACCTCTCAGGACATCAACAACACGTCGATGCCCATGGCCATCAAGGCTGCCACCCACGAGGTGCTCATTCCGGCAGTGCAGGCCGTGATCGACTGGCTCGAGGCCCATGCCCAGGAGTGGAAAGACATAGCCATGCTGGCCAAGACCCACGGGCAGCCGGCATCGCCCACGCGCCTGGGCAAGGAGCTCAAGGTGTTTGCCTACCGGCTCGAGCAGCAGCTGGCCCAGCTCGAGGCTGTGCCCGTGAGCGGCAAGTTTGGCGGTGCCACGGGCAACTTCAACGCCCACCTTGTGGC
Organism: Sodaliphilus pleomorphus; assembly: GCF_009676955.1. Lineage (GTDB taxonomy): Bacteria > Bacteroidota > Bacteroidia > Bacteroidales > Muribaculaceae > Sodaliphilus > Sodaliphilus pleomorphus. The sequence continues at coordinate 915,210 of NZ_CP045696.1, forward strand.
CTTCCCCCAATATGACTGGCGCGCCTTTGCCAAGCGCTTCCTCAACGAGAAGCTGGGCATCGAGCGCGAGGAGTGGACCACCCAAATCTCCAACTACGACAACCTGGGCGCCCTGCTCGACGCCATGAAGCGCATCAACACCATCATCATCGACCTCGACCGCGACATGTGGATGTATATCTCGATGAACTACTTCAAGCAGAAGATCAAGAAGGGCGAGGTGGGCTCGAGCGCTATGCCCCACAAGGTAAACCCCATCGACTTTGAAAACAGCGAGGGCAACATGGGCATGGCCAATGCCGTGCTCTCGTTCTTGGCCATGAAGTTGCCCGTGTCGCGCCTGCAACGCGACCTCACCGACTCGACCGTGCTGCGCAACGTGGGCGTGCCCATGGGACACATGATGATAGCCCTGGCCAGCACCCTCAAGGGCCTGAACAAGCTCATCCTGCACCGCGAGAGCATCGACGCCGACCTCGACAACATGTGGAGCGTGGTAGCCGAGGCCATGCAGACCATATTGCGCCGCGAGGGCTACCCCAAGCCCTACGAGACGCTCAAGGCCCTGACGCGCACCAACGAGGTGGTAGACGAGAAACGCATCGAGGACTTTGTCGACACGCTCAACGTGAGCGATGCCGTGAAGGCCGAGCTGCGCGCCATCACTCCCCACAACTACACCGGCTATTAAAGCCGTGCTCACCGCCGAAGAAGCAAGCGAAACACAATATACAACCCAAGCTCGATAAATAACACCCAACAACATGGACCGTGGTGAATTTCAAATAGAGATATGCGCCGGCGGCGTCGAGAGCTGCCAAGCAGCCTTGCAGGGCGGGGCCGACCGCGTAGAGCTGTGTGCCGCCCTGCCCGAGGGCGGCATCACTCCCTCCTATGGCGAGATAAAGGTAGCACGCGAGGTGCTCGACGACAAGGCGGCAATGCACGTGATGATACGCCCCCGCGGCGGCGACTTTGTGTACAGCCGCCTCGAGCTCGACCGCATGGCCGTCGACATCGACGTGTGCCGCCTGCTGGGCGCCGACGGCGTGGTCTTCGGGTGCCTGCTCCCCGACGGCAGCATCGACGAGCAGGCCTGCACCCGCCTCATGCGCCACGCCCGTGGCATGAACGTGACCTTCCACCGCGCCTTCGACCTGTGCCGCGACCCGCTGGACTCGCTCACGACCATCGCGCAACTGGGCTTCAACCGCATTCTCACCTCGGGCCAGCAGCCCAGGGCCGAGCAGGGCGCCAGCCTGCTCAGGCAGCTACACGAGCAGGCCCAGGGCCGCATCCACATCATGGCCGGCTGCGGCATCGACGAGAGCAACATTGCCCGCCTGTGCCAGGACACGGGACTCAGGGAGTTTCACTTCTCGGCCCGCGTGCCGCGCCCCAGCCGCATGCAGCAGGCCTCGACAGGCATCTACATGGGCACCCCGTGCCTTGGGGGCGACGAGGGCAGCATCGAGGTGACCTCGGCCGCGCGTGTCGAGGCAGCAATAGGCCAGTTGCTGCAGCTGCCTGGGCCGCGCAGCGCCACAAGAAAATTCAATTGATGTTAAAAGTGTGCGATTTTTACTTAAAAACAAAAGCAAGACGCTCAAACGATTAGCAAAATCAGATAAAAATTGCTAACTTTGCATTAAGTTAAAACAGACTGCGCAATGGATGTAAACAAAGTATTATTTATCTCTCAAGAAATAGCTCCTTATCTACCAGAGACACCTATGGCCACGATGAGTCGCGACTTGTCGCAAGCCGTGCAAGAGAAAGGCATCGAGGTGCGTACCTTCATGCCCAAGTATGGTTTCATCAACGAGCGTCGCAACCAGCTGCACGAGGTGATCAGGCTCTCGGGCATGAACCTGATTATCGACGACACCGACCATCCGCTCATCATCAAGGTTGCTACCCTGCAACCGGCTCACATGCAGGTGTACTTCATCTTCAACGAGGACTATTTTGCCCGCAACATCACCAAGCAGCTCGAGACGGTGACCTCTCCCGAGGACAACGACGAGCGCAGCATCTTCTTTGTGCGCGGCACGCTCGAGACGGTCAAGAAACTGCGCTGGGTGCCCAGCGTCATTCACTGCGCCGGCATGATTTCGGCTCTGGCTCCGCTCTACATCAAGGACTACTATGCCGACGACCCCAGCTATCGCGACACCAAGGTCGTGTTCTCAATCTTCGACGACGACCTGCCGCAACCCCTCGACGAGAGGCTCTACGACAAGCTCAAGTTTGACGGTCTCAAGGAGTCGCACATCAAGGCCCTCAAGGGGAAGCGGGCCGACAAGCTCATGCTCACCAAGCTGGCCCTGGAGCACAGCGACGGCGTGGTGCAATGTGCCGAGCACGTGTGCCCCGAGGTCATGGACCTGGTCAAGAAGTCGAAACTGCCCTTCCTGCCCTACCAGGGAGAGAGCGGCAACGTCGATGCCTACATCGATTTCTACAAATCGCTGTAAAAACATATACTCACACACACACGTACTCACACACACACTACACATCTCTTTTATGAACAAATCGATCTATCTGATATTGGCCCTGCTCATGGTGGCGGGCCTTGTCTCATGCACCGACGAGAATATTGGTCCATCGATTACCGATACCCGCTCGACCATCTACGAGGACTCCTCGTTTACCATAACAGGCACAACGGTGGCCAACACCAGGCTGCAGGCCCGCACCAGCACCCAGCTTGTGGGCAAGCTCCACAACCCGGGCTACGGCACGCTCACCAGCGATGTCGTGTGCCAGCTCATGCCCAGCAACACCATCGACACCACAGGCGTGCTCAGCATCGACTCGTGCCGCCTCACGCTGTGCATCACGACCAGCAACAGCAGCGCCTTTACCGGCGACTCGCTGGCACCCATGCGCATGAACGTGTATGCCCTCAACAAGCAGCTGCCCAGCCCCATCTACAGCGACTTCGACCCCACGGGCTACTACAGCCCCGGCGACCTGCTGGGCTCGACCGTGTACTCGCCCAAGAGCGCCGAGCTGCAGTCGTCCTACAGCTCGTCGACCTACACCACCTACTACTGGAAAGAGGTGCACGTGAAGCTGCCGCAGTCGTTTGCACAGAGCATGTATGAACTGTACAAGAGCAACCGCGAGGCATTTTCCGACCCCGATAAATTTGCAGCGCACTACCCTGGCCTGTACATCACCAACTCCTATGGCAACGGACGCGTGATGAACTACTATGCCACCGACATCGACGTGTACTACCACCAGCACGTGCAGCTCACCGACTCGACCGACACCGTCTATGCCGCCCAGCGCCAGAGCTATGTGGCCAGTACCCCCGAGGTGGTCAACAACAACAATATCAAGCTCGAGCCCGACCCCAAGGTGAAAGAAATGGTTGCTGCCGGCCAGGCTGTGGTCATGGGCCCGGCAGGCTATGAGGTGAACGTGAAGTTCCCCATTCAGGAAATCATCGACAAGTACCGCGAGAACACGCGCAACAGCCTCTCGCTCATCAACACCCTCGAGCTCACAATACCGGTCGAGAAAATAAGCAACACCTACGACGTGGAGCCCCCGGCCTACCTGCTCATGGTGAAAAAGGGCAAGAAAGACGCGTTCTTCGACGGCGACAGCCTCACCAACGACAAGGACTCGTTCTATGCCAAGTACGACAAGAGCACGGGCACCTATGTGTTCTCGGGCATGCGCAAGTACCTGCTCAACATCATCGACAATGAGAACGGCGTGGCCAGCGACGACGACATCAACCTCACCATCACGCCCATCGATGTGAGCACCTACACTACCTCCAACTCCAGCTACTATTACTACGGCGGCACCAAGACCACGGTCACCAAGATTGCGCCCTCGGTGTCGCAACCCTGCCTGGGCAAGCTGCGCCTCGACAAGGCTAAAATCAAGGTCGTGTACACCAAGCAATCGGCAGAGTAACAGAGGTATACAGTCCGTTCAGGCAACAACGCACCACGCGGCAGGAAGCAAGGGGCCACACACCCCACACAGTGTCTTCCTGCCGCTTCTCTTTTTGATTGCGCCAATTGGGGAAAATGCCGATCTTGATATTGCCGATTTACATGCGATTACACATCCTCGTTCAATTCATTATGGCTGCCACCATGCCGAGACGCATGCGTTGTTGCAGGAGCGCACAACAGTGCTAACGGCCACAAAGGTACGACTCAGCATTTGGGCAAAAGCACGAGGGCAGCGCGACAGGCCCGTTGTAGCACGAGGGCAACAGTGCAGACAAAAAAAAGGGACAGTCTCACGACTTTCCCATTTCCTTAAATACACAATTATCTATAAAACAACTATTTTGAATTCTGTTTTTAGTGGATTCACCAATAGTAAATCGCATCGTTTATTTGAAATAACATTGCAAATATACATCAATTTTTGGAAATAGCAAACGTTTTTATAAAAAAATATCACTTTTCTTGGCAAAAAAGTAATATTTTCATCTTTTTCGGTAGTGTTGGTCTTCTTTTTTACACTCGCGGCGGCAATTATCATACCACGGCATGCGCCGCCGCAAGGGCGCAGCGAGCCCCCAATTGCGTGCGCCGGCCATGCCCGTGACACCCACAGGCTCAAAAAAAGCCATCCCGCTTGCAGGATGGCTAAGAGCCGCGAGTGGGACTCGAACCCACGACCTTTTCGTTACGAATGAAATGCTCTACCAACTGAGCTATTGCGGCTGATGCGGCGCGACACTTGCACCGCTGTCTCTTTAATGCGAGTGCAAAGATACAAACATTAAATTAGAAATCAAAAATTTCGCGCTCACTTTTTTCATGTGTAGAGTCAAGTGGCAAGTAGGCTTTGATTTAAACTTTTATAAGTACGATTTTATTTCGTCAAACTTTCCTAATATGGAAAGTTTTGTTTATTTTTGCACCATACATCAAAAGCTGATTGATATGGAAAACAAGAGCTTAGGAATGATTATACGCGAGGAGCGAAAGAAGAAAGGCCTTACGCAAGCCCAGCTTGGTAAGCTGATAGGTTTGAAGGAGTCTCGTGTGTCAAAGATTGAGCATGGAGCACCGATAACGCCCGAGGTGGCATCTTTCATTCTTGGCAAGATGGGGTCGGCATTGCAGATTAACGTTGTTGACAAAGCTGGCTTTAACCAAGAGGAAAGCGATTTTATTGTGTCTGTTATCAACAACTTTGCCGATGAGAAGAAGATTCCTCTCACTAAGGCTTACAACTATATCGTGACTTTCAAGGGGATGGACTTCATGCGCCAATACCAAGACATTGAGAAGACCCTCAGCAATCATGAGATTGTCAATGATGTATCACGCGTATGTGCAAATAACGGTGGTCGTCTATGATTCTCTATCACGGCAGTAACCAACTGATTACCAGAATAGACCTGTCAAAGAGCAAGGACTTCAAGGACTTTGGTCGTGGTTTCTATCTGACTAAGGATTATGCTCGTGCAGTCGCCATGGCGCAAAGAACAACAGCCATTATGGGCGATGGCAGTCCGGAGGTGTCACCTTTCATCTTTAACCCATCAAGATGCCCCGCCGATGTAAGGATAAAGAAGTTCGATGGCAGGTCCGCGGAATGGGCTCTCTTTGTGCTAAGGAACAGGGAAAAAGATCCTCTTCATAACTACAAACATGATTACGACATCGTCATCGGTCCTGTTGCCGACTCGCGTGTAGATGCCATATTACAGGAATACCGTAGGAGCTACGGCGACGCATACGCCAATAGCACTAACCTCAACAAGTTGGCAAAACAGTTGAAATATCCCGGTCCGGAGTACATACAATACTGCTTTTGTACAGAAAAAGGAATTAAACAATTAATTTTAGACTTATGATTACAGATAAACTTGAAATAGAGAGATTGCTGACAAGGCTTACAACTTATATTGCCAATAAGCTGCACCTGTCGACTATGGCTGCTGTCGGAGCGGTATGCATGTCAAAGGTAGCCAATGAGTTGGCAGGTGGGAAGATACCAGAAGGAACGACCTTCGAAGATTTGTCAGAACGACTACTCAAAGAGGTAACGATGGCACAATGAGGAAAACATAAGTAAAAGTTCTTCTATGTGACTGATAGAGAAGCCATTCACATACAAGTTTATGAGAGCAAAGAGACCTTACCACGTCATTCACAGTGTAGCGAGTTTGCCATACTGCCATGGAGTCGTTAAAGACTTGCTTGATTGGTGTTTATCAGAGAATCCTCAATTCCGCAACCCTACTTGAAGCCTCAGAGTGTTGTGGTCAAAATTGCCAAGAATGCGATTTTTTAGTGCTCGGACTGGCTTTTTGCCATGTGCTGGCTGATATGCGAGCATAATGTCCCTTATCCCATCGGGGGGGGGTATAGACGACAGCCCCTCCAACACGTTTGGCTCATCGGTAGCCGGCGTTGTATAGGGTCCGGTAGTGCAGCCATCTGGCCTTCGTGTAGATGTTCAGCGTCGCGCAAGCATGATATCGCTGCACTGACAGCCATAGTTCGCACAGCGGAGATCAAGCCGCCCGTCTACCAGCGTGCCCAGTCCGGTGCGCCTAAATTCGTTCATCGCATGAAAATTTCCACCATAGGGAACAATACATAGAGGGCTGTGGAAGACCATATTCAATAACGAAGTGCAAAATTTCGTTCTGAATGGCCCTACACACATTTTTGTCGTTCGAGACTTAATGGCGGATTGGGGATGGGGCTTCACATGCCCCCAGCCCCTCCCCAATCCGTTATTACGTCGCGCAAAATGTAACTTTCAACCAGCAAATGCCAACAAACTCATCAGGCAATATATTCCAAAAGGCACCGATTTTTCTACCATATCCAGTGCATTCATCCGCAAAATTCAGTATAAAATCAATCGAAGACCTCGTAAAAAACTGAATTTCGACTGCCCAAAGAATGTTTTCTTCCGGCAAATCGCTAATTTTGCACTTGCCAGTTGAAAGTAGGATTTTTGAGAATGAAATATATAATAGAAATTTTCATGTGTTTATTTTTGATTTGTTCATGTGACAATCATGATGTAGAATTCAATGAAAAGGAACAGACTTTTTATATTTACAATCTGTTGCATTTTTCTATTGAGCCATTAGATAGCTTTAGCAAATCTTATACATATGACTTCTTTCGGCGGACAAAGGGAACATGCAGAGAGGTGGATACTATTTGTTTAAAAAAACGAATATCAAAGAAATTTAAAGCGATAGAATCGTCTTCTTATAAGCAAGAATTTCGGTATAATCCTTCCTATATAAGGCTATTACCAAACACCCAATATGTAATAAGACATGACGGGATGGGAGCTAAAGTAAATATAATAAAGTATTTTTTTACAGATTCTTCTGGAAATTTACATTATAAGTGTGATGAAAAGTCTAGTAGTAAATTACAAGAACCTTAATTACAAAGATTTTTGCTATAACTTCAATTCCGCAATCCTACTTGAAGCCTCAGAGCGTTGAGGTCAAAATTGCCAAGAAGGCGATTTTTTCGTGCTTGGGCTGGCTGTTTGCCCTGTGCTGGCTGATATGCGCGCATAATGCCCCCTTTACCCCATCGGGGGGTATAGACGACAGCCCCTCCAAAACGTTTGGCTCATCGGTAGCAGGCGTTGTATATGGTCCGGTAGTGCAGCCATCTGTCCATGGTGTAGATGTTCAGCGTCGCGCAAGCATGATATTGCTGCACTGATAGCCATAGTTCACACAGCGGAGATCAAGCCGCCCGTCTACCAGTTTGTCCAGTCCGGTGCGCCTAAATTCGTTCATCGCATGAAAAATTTCCACCATAGGGAACAAATACACAGAGGGCTGTGGAAGTCCCGTTGAAGCATGTATAGGTGCACAAAGGCGCGGCCGCGTGTTGGTCGTTTTCACTTTCTTCGCTACCTTTGCAGTGCGAGATGTAACGACAAAACTTGAAACCCATGGTCAATATAGCAGTCTTTGCCTCGGGCAACGGCACCAATTGCGAGAATATCATCAACCACTTTGCCCACTCCAGCCAGGCCCGCGTGGCACTGGTGGTGTGCAACAAGGCCCAGGCGCCTGTCGTGGAGCGGGCCCGGCGCCTGGGCGTGACCGCCGCAATCGTGCCACGCCAGGCACTCAACGACCCGGCGACGATGCTTGAGCTGCTGTCGCGGCACCACGTGGAGCTCATCGTGCTGGCAGGGTTCCTGCTCATGGTGCCCGCATTTCTCATCCAGGCCTACCCACATGCCATCATCAACATTCACCCTGCATTGCTGCCCAGGCATGGCGGCAAGGGTATGTATGGCCCGCACGTGCACGAGGCGGTGTGGAAGGCCCGCGACAAGGAGACGGGCATGACGGTGCACTGGGTCACCGAGCAGTGCGACGGCGGCGGCATCATTGCCCAGTACCGCGTGGCGCTCTCTCCTGCCGACACCCCCGAGACCATTGCCCAGAAGGAGCACGAGCTGGAGATGAAATACTTTCCCCAAGTGATAGAAAGGGTCATCGCCTCGCTGCAGCGGCAGCAAGCCTGACTGCAGCTCTCGGCCCGCGCTACAGCCGGGAAACACTCAGGCTGCCGCCCTCCCATTTTTTTTTGCGACTGGGCCGCAATCATGCCGGCACACTATGAAAAAAGCCCGAAGCGACAATCGCCTCGGGCTTCAAGGGTGGGAGGTGGGACTCGAACCCACGACATTCAGAACCACAATCTGACGCTCTAACCAACTGAACTACGCCCACCATGTTGGTTTTGCAGGTGCAAAGGTAGCACAATATTTCCACACTTGCAACAACCGGGCCTTTTTTTTCAAATATTTTTCAAAAAAAACACTATCGTCGGGGGGCGCCACTCCTCCTCAAGGCCGCCCAACGCGGTCATGCAGAAGCAGCGAAAATTAAATTTTAGTAAATAATTCGAAAAAAATATTTTCGGCATGTGGCAAAATCAACAAACTTCATTATTTTTGCATATTACAAAATAAAACAAAAAAAACGGGAAACAACTAAACAGGATTTACACTATGTTAACTCAAATCTATAACGGACATATACTCACCCCACAAGGGTGGATCGACGGAGGCTCGGTACTCATCGAGAACGGCCTCATCACCGAGGTGAGAAAAAGCAGCAACATCGACCCCAACGCCGATAAGACCATCGACGCCAAAGGGCTGCACGTGGTGCCGGGCGGCATCGAGCTGCACTGCCACGGCGGCGGCGGCAGCGACTTCATGGAGGGCACCGAGCAAGCCTTCAGGCAGGCGGTGAAGACCCACATGCAACATGGCACTACGGCCATCTTCCCCACCCTGTCGTCGTCGACAGCCGAGATGATGGACGCCGCCTGCCACACCTGCGACCAGCTCATGAAAGAGCCTGGCAGCCCCATCATGGGATTGCACCTGGAGGGCCCCTACTTCAACCCCCGCAAGGCCGGCGCGCAGATGCCCGAAATCATACGCAACCCCGACCCCAAGGAGTACCACCACTTTGTCGAGGACTACGACTGCGTGCGCCGCTGGGATGTGGCCCCCGAGCTACCCGGCGCCATCGAGATGGGCAAGTACATCACCAGCAAGGGCGTTGTGGCTGCCATCGGGCACACGGCTGCCGAGTATGACGACGTGAAACGCGCCTACGATGCAGGCTACAGCCTGGCCACCCACTTCTACAACGCCATGCCCGGCTTCCACAACGTGCGCGAGTACAAGCACGCCGGCACGGTCGAGTCGGTCTACCTCATGGAGAACATGAGCGTGGAAATGATCACCGACGGCATCCACGTGCCCGTGCCCATACTGCGCCTCATCTACACCATCAAGGGCGTGGAGCGCACCGCACTCATCACCGATGCCCTGGCCGTGAGCGGCAGCTCGAGCACCAAGGCCTTCGACCCGCGTGTCATCATCGAGGACGGCGTGTGCAAGCTCAGCGACCGCTCGGCACTGGCCGGCTCCATCGCCACGATGGACCGCCTCATCAACGTGGCCGTGACCAAGGCCAACATACCGCTGCGCGACGCCTGCCGCATGGCCAGCGAGACACCGGCCCGCATCATGGGCATCTACGACCGCAAGGGCTCGCTGCAACGCGGCAAGGACGCCGACATCATGATTCTCGACAACGACATCCAGCTGCGTGCCGTCTACTCGATGGGCGAGCTGGTAGAAGGCACTGGCAAGCTCTACCCGCTCGAGTAGCGCAGCCCCACAGCCGCACAATTACCCCTATCACCGCACTGGGGCACATGGCCGTAGCGACCATGTGCCCCAGCCGTTTTTCCACCCGCAAGGCAAGCATTCCACGAGCCAGCCAAATAAAAAAATGGTTATAATGCCAAGAAAATAGCCCAAATAATTTGGTATTTTATAATTTTTGTTGTAATTTTGCCACACAAGTCTACAGCCCAGCCATGGCATCGCGCCCAGGGGCTCAGGCTGCCTTACTCACACTTTAAATCACACACACAACACACACAGCATCATGAAAGCAACAACTATCACCCTCTCGGGCATCGAGCAGCACTACAACCCCGAGGCCGCCACAGCGGGAGCTGCCTGCAAGTGCAACAACCTGCGCCCCCGCGAGGGCGTGCTGCAAGTCACCGGCCTGCCCGCCAGCACCACCGCAATCGCCGCAGGCGACCGCCTGCTCGCCATCGACGGCGACCGTTTCATCACCCTGCGCGACGGCCACAGCGTGATGTGGGGCAGCACCCAGCTGGCCCGGGTCGAGGGCACAGGCATCGCTGTCCACGTGGTGGGCAATTTTCTCGTGATCACGACCCGTGCCGAACGTATCTACCTGTATCGCACCAGCTCGGGCTACAACGAGGTGGCACCCACAAGGGCCGTGCCAGCAATCGCGATCGGTCAGGGCAAAGACACAAGCATGAGCATCACGCTGCCGCCCTACACCTTTGCCCAGCCCCTGGCCACGTGGCAGTATCCCCTGCCCAGTGCCGACTTGCAAGGTCTTGCGGCGACAGTGGCTGCGGCATGGAAACAGCTCGGGCGGCAAGCCGCCGATGCCGGCTATCGCACCGGCCCCGTGCTGGCCCGCTATGCCGTGAGGCTGTGGGACGACAGCTACCTCTATGTGAGTCCGGCAGTCGAGACTGGCACCAGTTGCGTGAAGTCGAGCTACCGCACGAGCTGCGAGGCCGAGCAGCACGACGGCAAGTGGACCGGCCTGCCCCAGTGCGAGCTCGCGAGGCCCTGCTTCACCCTGGCCATCACCCCGCAAGCCGGCATCGACGAGGCCTGGCTCGGGCTGGTCAAGAGCATCGACATCCTGGTCACCGATGAGGCCCAGGTGGCTGGCGCCGCCGTGCTCGACTACCGCATGGGCGTGAGCAACGTGGGCACGCGCCGCTACACCATTGAGCTGGGGCCCACACCGCGACCTGCAGCGGCCATCGAGGCCGACCTGCGCACCAGCGCGTGGCACCTGGCCGCACGCACCACACATGTGGCCGAACTGGCCAAGGGGCAGTGGATCGACGACCCCGTCGAGGCGCTCAAGCTCACAAGCGCCGACGTCGACGCCCTCGTCGCAACCAGCCCGCAAGGCGTCACGGCCAGCATGGCCCACAACGGCCGTCTCTACACAGGCAGTGCGACAGGCCACATTGCCGTGAGCCGCATCGACAACCCGCTCGTGACAGCGCAGAGCAAGAAAATCGTGGGCGGCGAGATTCTGGCCCTGGCCATCGCTACCCGCCCCATCTACTCGGGCGGATACGGGCGGTTTCCCGTCTACGTGTTCACCAGCGAGGGCATCTTTGCCCTGCCCCAGCTCGCCAGCGGCAGCTACGGCGAGGCCCGCATCATGAGCCGCAAGGTCATAGCCCGCGGCACGCAGCCCGCCGAGGGCGACGGCAGCACGTGGTTTGTCGACAACCTGGGCCGCCTGTGCAGCATCACGGGGGCCAAGGTTGTCGAGCACTTGCGCGATGTGGCCGGCACCACCCAGCTGGCCTGGAACGAGGCCGAGCACGAGCTGGCCATGCTCACCGCCAGCGGCCACATCGCGTGCCTCACAACCACTGGCCGTGTCTATACCACTGCTACCAGCTGCCAGCAGCTCTACGGCCACGGCGCCCGTGCCCTGGCCGTGACAGCCAGCGGCCAAACCTGCGACCTGGGCAACGAGCAGCCGGCGAGCAACCAGCCTGTCGACTACCTGAGCCATCCCATCGTGGCAGGCAACTCCATGTGCATTACGCCCAAGTGGGTGACATGGAACGTGACTGGCCGCGACCTCGACCTCAAGCTGTGCATCTATGGCGAGCGCGGCACCAGCTGCCACGGCTTTGTGGTCAACAGCCTGCACGTGAAAGGCAACGTGGGTGCCCCCGTCAAGGTGCCGCTCGCTGCACAGCCGCTGCGTGCCCTGCGCCTGGCAGTGAGCGGCACAGCCCCCAGTGGCACGCTCTTGGGCCCTGTCGTCATCGCCATATAGAATGATTTTGAGCTGGTTTGAGCTGTGTAGATTCTATGTGTAGATTCTATGTAGATTCTAAACCGAAGCGCAAAATTTCGTTCTGAATGGCCCTACACACATTTTGTCGTTCGAGACTTAATGGCGGATTGGGGATGGGGCTTCACATGCTCCCAGCCCCTCCCCAATCCGCCATTAAGTCGCGCAAAATGTAACTTTCAACCAGCAATACAAAAAAAGGAGACCGAAGTCTCCCCGAGATTAACTAACTTTGTATTGCGATATGTATTATCAATTAACCTCGCAGCAAAGGTCGCAATTTTCGCCTTACTGCAAAGAAGGACTCCGAGAAAAGTTATCGCCTCGATAGTGAGGCGCAGTCAATCAACACTGAATTTCGACTGCCCAAAGAATGTTTTCTTCCGGCAAATCGCTAATTTTGCACTTGCCACTTGACTCTACAACAAAAAAAATTGAGGACAAAAATTTTGCACGATTCAAAAATTGTTGTACCTTTGCACCGCAATTCACGCCCCACAAGGGGGTGTGGGCAGCACAAGAAGGGGCGTTTAGCTCAGCTGGTTCAGAGCATCTGCCTTACAAGCAGAGGGTCGGCGGTTCGAATCCGTCAACGCCCACCACTACAAGAGTGAAGGAGCTTGAAAGAAGATTTCAAGCTCTTTTTTTTCGGCTTGCAGCCATGCAGGCCACGGGCCGCAGCAGCGCCAGAGCCGACAAAAAGTAGTTAAATTGTTGAAATTTATTGAATTTTATTGGGCCAAAACCTTGTAATTTTGGAAAAAGCACTAACTTTGCCACATATTTTTAGGGTAAAAGCAGATTGATGCATTATTGCTTATTTGAAATTATCCCAGAGGCCGAGATGGCCAAAACTAAAACAACTTATTTAAAAAAAAACAAACATTTGTATTAACCATTAAAAGACTCCAGCAATATGGATGAGAATTTAGAGAAGAAGCCGAAAAGACCGCGCATAAGCGAGGCCAAGCCAGCGATCGAAGACAACGAGTCGCCTCGTTACGAGAGACCCGATTACAGTCGTGAAACACAAGACAACCAAGGCCATGGCAGCTACCAGCCCCGATACAACCGCCCAAGCTACGGCGGCTACAACCAGCAGCGCGGCTATCAGCCACGTGGCGGCTATCAGCCACGCTACCAATCCAATCATTACAACAACCATCAGGCACCAGGCAAACAGCCCGACAATGCTGCCGGCGCAGCCGATGCCCAGGCACAGCAGCCCCAGCAAGATGGCTACCAGCCACGCCAGCAGGGTGGCTACCAGCAGCGCGGCGGCTACCAGCCACGTCAGCAGGGTGGCTACCAGCAGCGCGGTGGCTACCAGCCACGTCAGCAAGGCGGCTACCAGCCACGTCAGCAGGGCGGCTACCGCCAGCAGGGTGGCTACCAGCGTGGCCCACAACAGGGCGGTTACCAGCAGCGCGGATATCGCCAGCAGGGTGGCTACCAGCAGCGCGGCGGCTACCAGCAGCGTGGCCCGCAGCAAGGCGGCTACAAGCGCGGCCCGCAGCAAGGCAAGCACATGCAGCAGGGTCCACGCCCGCAGATGCGATTCACACCGCGTCCGCAGCCTGTGGAATATGAGCAGCCCATCATCGATCCCAACACGCAGATACGTCTCAACAAGTTTATGGCCAATGCCGGCGTGTGCTCGCGTCGCGAGGCCGACGAGCTGATACAGAAGGGCCTGATCAAGGTGAACGGCGAGGTTGTGACCGAGCTTGGCGTGAAAATCACCCCTAAGGACACCGTAGAGTATGACGGCAAGGAGGTGATGAGCGAGCGCAAAGTCTACATCCTGCTCAACAAGCCCAAAGACACGGTGACCACCAGCGACGACCCCAACGGCCGCAAGACCGTGATGGACCTGGTGAAGGGCGCCTGCGAGGAGCGCATCTACCCAGTGGGGCGCCTCGACCGCAACACCACAGGCGTGCTGCTGCTCACCAACGACGGCGACCTGGCCTCTAAACTCACCCATCCAAAATATGTAAAGAAGAAAATCTACCAAGTGTGGACCGACAAGCCCATCAGCGAGGAAGACATGCAGCACATCGCCGACGGCGTTGAGCTCGACGACGGGCCCATCCACGCCGATGCCGTGAGCTACGTCTCGCCCACCGACCGCAAGCAGGCCGGCATCGAGATACACTCGGGCCGCAACCGTGTGGTGCGCCGCATCTTTGAGTCGCTGGGCTACCACGTGGTGAAGCTCGACCGCGTGTACTTTGCAGGTCTCACCAAGAAGAACCTGCCTCGCGGCCGCTGGCGCTACCTCACTCAGGAAGAAGTCAACTTCTTGAAGCAGGGCAGCTTTGAGTAGGAGCCACCCACACACAACCGCACGGCACCGCACGCACACAAGCGCGGTGCCGCAGTTGTAACACACACACACTCAACACACCGAGAAAAAAATAAAACAAAAACACAATATTCACAACATAGTATGGAAATACAACGAACCAAGATTGTCGACATCTTCGACCCCGCGCTTGTGGGCAAGAAGGTGTGTGTGAAGGGCTGGGTGCGCACGCGCCGCGGCAACAAGCACGTGCAATTTGTCGCGCTCAACGACGGCTCGACAATCAACAACATCCAAATCGTGATCGACCTCGAGAAGTTTGGCGACGAGGAGCTCAAGCCCATCACCACAGGCGCAAGCCTGCACGTCGAGGGACTGCTGGTAGAATCGCAAGGCAAGGGCCAGAATGTGGAGATACAGGCCGAGAGCATCGAGATCTACGGCACAGCCGACCCTGCCGAGTACCCCCTGCAGAAGAAAGGTCACACCTTTGAGTTTCTGCGCGAGAAGGCGCACCTGCGCATGCGCACCAACACCTTCGGCGCCGTGATGCGCATACGCCACCACCTGGCCTTTGCCATTCACAAGTACTTCAACGACCACGGTTTCTTCTATCTCAACACGCCGCTCATCACCGAGAGCGATGCCGAGGGTGCCGGCGACATGTTTCAGGTGACCACGCTCGACCTCGACAACCTGCCCAAGACCGACGACGGCAAGGTCGACTACAGCCAGGACTTCTTCGGCAAGCACACCAGCCTCACCGTGAGCGGACAGCTCGAGGGCGAGCTGGGTGCCACGGCACTGGGCGCCATCTACACCTTCGGCCCCACCTTCCGCGCCGAGCAGAGCAACACGCCCCGCCACCTGGCCGAGTTCTGGATGATAGAGCCCGAAATCGCCTTCTTGCAGCTCGACGGCCTCATGGCACTCGAGGAGGACTTCATCAAGTACTGCGTGAAATATGCCCTCGACCACTGCGCCGACGACCTGGCCTTCCTCAACAAGATGATCGACAACAGCCTCATCGAGCGGCTCGAGGGCGTGCTCAAGGAAGACTTTGTGCACCTGCCCTACACCGAGGGTGTGAAGATACTGGAAGAGGCACAGCAGAAGGGGCACAAGTTTGAGTTCCCCGTGAGCTGGGGCACCGACCTGGCCAGCGAGCATGAGCGCTACCTGGTGGAGGAACACTTCAAGAAGCCGGTGATCATGATCAACTATCCCAAGGACATCAAGGCCTTCTACATGAAGCAGAACGACGATGGCAAGACCATGCAGGGCACCGATGTGCTCTTCCCGCAGATAGGCGAGATCATAGGCGGCTCGGTGCGTGAGGAAAACTACGACAAGCTCATGGCCGAGATCAACCGTCGCCACATGGGCACCAAGAGCCTGTGGTGGTATCTCGAGACCCGCAAGTTTGGCACTGTGCCTCACGCCGGCTTCGGTCTGGGCTTTGAGCGCCTGGTGCTCTTTGTGACGGGCATGCAGAACATACGCGACGTGATTCCCTTCCCGCGCACGCCCAACAACGCCGAGTTTTAGATTCACATTCTTATCAATATTGCTCATCGAGGCAGCCATGGCAAGAACGGCCATGGCTGCCTCTTTTCTTTACAGCATCAATCAAAAAAAAGAGAATTTATTTCCTGCCTCATCGTTGTGTAGCCCGTTTTTCACAATGCCCCCGTCGTTGCGGCAAAAAGAAACAAGAGGAAGACGAAAAGACAAAAAGTAAACAGTTTATAATTCTGAAATATCAAAGAATAGTAAAAATATAATTCTGTGTTTTATCTATTTTGCAGACAATATATAAATTATTTACTTATTTCATCAGAACTATTGCACGGCATGATTATTTGATAGAACTTTGCAATGTCGAAATGATAAAAACGCAATCTATAACAAACATAAAAAAAGACAACAATATGAGCAACGAGAACAAGAAACTGCATTTTGAGACTCTGCAACTGCATGTGGGCCAAGAAGAGGCCGACCCTGTGACCAACAGCCGCGCCGTGCCCATCTACCAGACTACAAGCTATGTGTTCAACAACTGCCAGCACGGCGCCGACCGCTTCGGGCTGCGCGATGCAGGCAACATATACGGCCGCTTGACCAACTCGACACAAGACGTGTTTGAAAAACGTGTGGCCGCCCTCGAAGGGGGCACCGCCGCACTGGCACTGGCCAGCGGCGCCGCAGCTGTGACCTACAGCCTGCTCAACGTGGCCCAGGCCGGCGACCACGTGATTGCCGCCGACAACCTCTACGGCGGCACCACCAACCTGCTGGAGCACACACTGAGCCAGTATGGCATCGAGACCACACTGGTCGACCCTGCCGACTTCGATGCCGTAGAGGCCGCCTTCAAGCCCAACACCAAGGCGGTGCTCATCGAGACCTTCGGCAACCCCAACTCGAGCGTGACCGACATCGACAAGATTGCCGCCATTGCCCACAAGCACGACACGATAGTCATCGTCGACAACACCTTCGGCACGCCCTATCTCATACGTCCCATCGAGCACGGAGCCAATGTGGTGGTGCACAGCGCCACCAAGTTTATTGGCGGGCACGGCAGCTCGCTGGGCGGTGTGATAGTCGACGGGGGCAACTTCGACTACAAGGCCAATGCCGCCAAGTACCCCACCCTGGGCAAGCCCGAGCCCAGCTATCACGGGGCCGTGTTTGCCGACGTGGCCGGCGGGGCAGCCTTTGTGACCCGCGTGCGTGCCGTGCTGCTGCGCGACACTGGCGCCACCATCTCGCCGTTCAACGCCTGGATACTGCTGCAGGGCCTCGAGACCCTGAGCTTGCGCGTGGAGCGTCACGTGTCCAATGCCCTGAAGGTGGTCGACTTTCTCTCCAAGCACCCCAAGGTGGCCCGTGTCAACCATCCGTCGCTGCCCTCGCACCCCGACCACGAGCTCTACAAGAAACTGTTTCCCAACGGTGCGGGCGTGATCTTCACCTTCGACATCAAGGGCGGGCAGGCCGAGGCCTGGCGTTTTATCGACCACTTGAAGATATTCTCGCTGCTGGCCAACGTGGCCGACGTGAAGTCGCTGGTCATCCACCCGGCCACCACCACCCACTCCCAGCTGTCGGCCCAGGAGCTGGAAGAGCAGCACATCTATCCCTCTACCGTGCGCTTGAGCATAGGCACCGAGCACATCGACGACATCATCGACGACTTGCGGCAGGCCTTCGAGTACGTGTAAACAGGGCGCTGCACACACACACTACAAACTAAGCCTCACCCTCTGGCTGCAACCAGAAGGTGAGGCTTGTATTATGTGTGCGCCGCGCGGGCGAGGCTACATGTTTTTGTAGGGCAGCTTGGAGAGCATTTCGCCAAACTGCTTGGCGCCGCGCTCGAGCTGCGGGCCCACCATGGCCTTGATAAACACAGGCACGTCGAGCTGGAGCTCGGCCTGGGAGCGCGTGGTGTTGTCGTCGACCGGCTCCAGGTTGATAACCAGGCTGAAGTTGACAGGCGCCTGCGCCGCGGCATAGGTTATCATCGTGGGCTCCACCTTCTGGGCCACAACCAGCTTAACCGGCCCCATGGGCGACTCGATGGTGATGGCATCGGCGTCGAAGGTCACCTTTTTCAGGTTCTCCCTGGCGTCGTCGGCCAGGCTGTCGACGTTGGCATCGATAGTTTTCTTGAACGACGACGGGTCGCTGAGCTTGCTATATACCGTCGCAATGTCGCACGCGATGAGCTGCGGGTCACTTTTATAAGAACTCATTATTATATTATATAGTTTTTTACTCGTTGTTTATAAACAAAATGAAAACCAGCATCGATGGCACAGCGGCGCCGGGGCTATTCAATGTCCAGGTCGGGAGTCCAGTGGGCGGGATCCTCGCGCCACTTCTGCAGGGCCTTCTCGTCGCTCTCCTTGATGTAGTTGGTAGCAATTGCAGCCTTTATCATCGAGCTGTAGTTGCTTATGGTGAGCAGCTTCACGCCAGCCTTCTCAAAGGCCTCGGTGGCAATCGGGAACTCATAGGTGAAAATAGCCACCATGCCCACGACCTCGCCGCCGGCATCGGCCACAGCTTGTGCAGCCTTGAGGCTGCTCTTGCCTGTCGAGACCAGGTCTTCTACAATCACTACCTTCTGGCCAGGCTTGATGTTGCCCTCAATCAGGTTCTCCAGACCGTGGTCCTTGGGTGTGGAGCGAATGTAGACAAACGGCAGTCCCAGCGTGTCGGCCACCAGTGCGCCCTGTGCAATCGCTCCAGTAGCCACGCCGGCCACCACCTCGGCATCGCCGAAGTTCTCCAGGATGAGACGCGATAGCTCCACCTTGATAAAGTTGCGCAGCTCGGGATAGGAGAGCGTCTTGCGATTGTCGGTGTAGATGGGCGAGTTCCAGCCTGAGGCCCAGGTGAACGGATTGTCGGGCTGAAGCTTGATAGCACTGATTTTCAGTAATTTCTCAGCAAGAAGAAGGTCTAATTTTTTCATGAGTGTAATGTTTTGTATCGATAGATTGCTAATTACATTGTGCAAAATTACAAAAAACTTGCCCATTGAGGCAACCTGTTGCCATTAAAAAAGCATTAGAACCTGGAAAAACGTCAGCTTTTGCTGCCGGTTGTGGCCATGAAGGCATCGACGGCAGGATATATCGCATCGGGCTCATAGCCGCGGCTGGCAGCCAAGCGCAATAGAGCGGCACGGGCCAGGCGGGGGTCCTTGCCGGCCACGTCGCGCCACTTGTCGCGCAAGAGCTTGTCGATGTGCTCACGGTAACGGGCCGCATCGATCTCGGCAAGGGCCGCATCGATGGCCGTCTGGCCCACCCCCTTGCTCTTGAGCATGAAGGCGATCTTGATGCGGCCCCAGCCGTTGAAGTTAAACTTGTCGCGGCAGTAGGCTCGGGCATAGCGCTGCTCGTCGAGAAAGTGCTCGTCCTGCAGGCGCTCGATGACCTGTGCAGCACTGGCCGGGGTGAGGCCCCAGGCCAGCAGCTTGGCCCGCACATCGATCTCGGCCTGCTCGCTGCGGGCGCACAAGGCGGCGGCTCGCGTGAGTGCAGCCTCGGCACTGAGTGGTTTTTTCATCTTCATTGTAGTGTGTGTGTGTGCAATTGTTGCGCAAAGTTACACAAAAATTTCCAGGCTGCTCAGCCAGCGTGATGTCACTGCAGGCGTGCGGCTGCCAAGGTGAAAAGCGAAATCTTGATGCCGGGGATGTGTGCAAGCGTCTCGGCGCAGGTGAGCAAGGTTGCTCCTGTGGTCACCACATCGTCGACAATCATCACCCACTTGCCCCTGAGCTCCTGGCTGGCCTCGGGAATGGCGGCATAGAGCCCCTGCGAGCTGCGGTAGCGGTCGTAGGCCCCCTTGTGCGTGAGCGTAGCATGGGGCTTCACTGCCTCGATGGCCTCGTAGATGGCAATGCCGGTGTAGTCGCTCAGGCCCTGTGCCAGATAGTCGCTCTGGTTGTAGCCGCGCCTGGCGAGCTTGAAGGCGTGCAGCGGCACAGGCACGAGATAGTCGACACCGTTCCAAATGCCGCTTGGGGCCATGTCGCAGGCAGCACGGCGGGCAAGCCAGCGCCCCATTTTGGGCATGTTGCGATACTTGATGTCGTGCACAATAGCGGCATAGGGATCCTGCTTCTCATAGTAGAAATAGGCCGCAGCACGCTCGATGGGAGTCTTGCCGGCAAAGTGCTGCTCCATGACGTTGAAGTCGATACTCTCGTAGTGGGTGCGCGGCAACTGCATGAGACAGCTGCGGCACAGGTAGGGCTCGTCGCTCCCGAGCGTGGCACCGCACACGGGGCACACCCGCGGCAGCAACACGTCGGTCAGGGCAGTCACGATATGGCTCAGCTTGCTCATCGTCGTCGTCGAGGTCGGGGCTCACATAGTGGCCCAGGCATAGCGCCAGCGGCCATACTGGTCGCGGGCAACAGCCGCATCGTGCAGCCCGGCGTCGTGCAGCAACTGCTGCACCTGGCGACCGAAGCGCTGGTTGATTTCGAGATAGAGTTTTCCGCCCGGCTTGAGGCTGGCGGCGGCATAGCGGGCTATGGCGCGGTAAAAGAGCAAGGGGTCGTCGTCGGGCACAAAGAGGGCGCTGGCCGGCTCATAGTCGAGCACATTGGGCGCAATGGCCGCTTTCTCGCTCTGGCACACGTAGGGCGGATTGCTCACCACGATGTCCCAGGCCATCGGCTCGGGCGGCATGTTGAGCATGTCCTGCTGGCGAAAGTCGACACGCGTGTGCAGCGAGCGGGCATTGCCCTGCGCCACCTGCAGGGCCGCAGCACTGTTGTCGACAGCGGTGACGTGGGCATACTTGAGAGCACGCGCCAGCGAGACAGCAATGCAGCCGCTGCCTGTGCCCAGGTCGATGACGTTGAGGTCGCTCGCGGGGTTCTGGTCGACGATCATGTCGACAAGCAGCTCGGTCTCGGGCCGCGGGATGAGCGTGGCCTCGGTCACCTTGAACTCGTGGCCGTGAAACCGCGCATGGCCCAGGATGTACTGCAACGGCTCGTGCTTGAGCAGTCGTGTCGTGATGGCCTCGATGCGCCCTGCCAGCACATCGTCCTGCTCAAAGGTGCCACGCAGCACCACATCGACAGGGCTGTAGTGCAGCACGTCGCCCAGCACGAGGTTGACGACGGCGTTGAGCTCCTGCGGCTCAAAGGTGTCCTTGAGCCGGGCACGCATGCGGGCAACAATCTCATCGGTAGTCATAATGCACAAAGTTAGGAATTTCAGCTCACTTGACCCAGCAACGGGAGTTAAAGAAGTGAAAAACGGGCGCCGGGGGCGTCCACTTTTGCTTCTTGACCCAGGCACTGGCGCGGTGCTACTTTTACAGCGCGAAAACAAAACCAGCACAGCCGTGAACACACCACCCCCTTTCAACATCGACGACATCATTGCCGAGAACCATCGTCGCCACGAGGCGCAGCAAGAGCCCTACGACCCTCTCACAGGGCAAGGCTGCTGCGGCGTGCGCGTGCACGTGGCAGGCAAGTGGCTGCCTCGCGCGCTACTTGAGACGGTGCCAGGCTACGCGTCGCTGCCGCCCCTGGAGCAAGATCGCGAGCGCATAAAACACGACTTTGAGTTCTGGTGTGCCCGCTGCGCCTCCATTCAAGACAAGGTCACCAACCGCATCGTGCCCTTTGTGCCCAACCGCCCGCAACGGCGAGTGGCCGCTGCCATGGAGCAGCAGCGGCTCACGCGCCACAGCGTGCGCCTGATCGTGCTCAAGGCAAGGCAATGGGGCTCGTCGACCCTGGCCATACTCTACATGGCCTGGATGCAGATTGTGGTGCACCGCAACTGGAATTGCCTCATATGCAGCCACCAGCGAGGCTCTTCGGGCAACATAGGGCGCATCTACTCGCAACTGCTGCGGCACTACCCTGCCGAGATGCTCGACCCTGGCGTGAAACGGCTGGAGCTCAAGACGCTCGAGGGCATGCGAGGCGTGAAGGAGCTGTCGCCTCGCGGCGGCATCATCGTCACAGGCTCGGCCAGCAGCCAAGATGCAGTGCGCGGTTTCAACCTGGCCATGGCCCACTTGAGCGAAGTGGCCTTCTGGAAAGACAGCGCCCGGCACGACCCCGTCGACGTGATGCGCACTGTAGAAGGGTCGGTGATGCTGGGCGGCGACACCGTCGTCATCCTCGAGTCGACCGCCAACGGCGTAGGCAACTTCTTTCACAACGAGTGGTTGCGGGCCAGCAGCGGCCAGAGCGACAAGCAGCCCATATTTGTACCCTGGCACGAGATCGAAATCTACCAGCTGCCCGTGGCCGATGCCAGGCAGCTGTGGGGCAGCATGGACGACTATGAGCGCGAGCTGTGGAACAAGCACGGCTGCACGCTCGAGCAAATCAACTGGTATCACCACAAGCGCAAGGTGTATCCCTCGCACAACGCCCTCATGGCCGAGTTCCCGAGCAATGCTGTCGAAGCCTTCGACAACACGGGGTGCTGCGCCTTCGGGCTCGAGAGTCTCGACAGGCTGCGCGACGGCTGCACGGCGCCCCAGTTCAAGGGCGATATCACCAGCCGAGGCGACGGCAAGAACCTGCAAGGCATAGGGCTGCTCGACAACACCACCGGAGGCCTCAAGGTGTGGCGCATGCCCGAGGCCACAGCAATGAGAAACCGCTATATCGCCGCCGTCGACATAGGGGGCCGCAGCGACAAGAGCGACTACTCGGTGATCACCGTCGTCGACCGCAAGGAGCTGCCCGACGAGAAAATGGAGGTCGTGGCCCAGTGGCGCGGGCACATCGACCATGACCTGCTGGCCTGGAAAGCGGCACAGCTGGCCACCTTCTACGGCCACGCCCTGCTCGTGTTTGAAAGCAACACGCTCGAGACCGAGCAGAACGAGAGCGACGACGCCGGCTACATTGCCGGCACCCTGGCCCGCGCCTATGGCAACATCTACTTCCGCGCCAAGGGCCGTGCCGGCTTTCACACCAACGTGCACACCAAGGGCCTCATCGTGCACCACCTCATCGCCCTGGTGCGCGACGGGCAGTATATCGAGCACGACCAGGAGGCCGTCGACGAGATGAGCTGGTTTGCTCTGCTGCCCCACGGTCGCTTCGGCGCCATCGAGGGCAAGCACGACGACATCGTGATGAGCCGCGCCATAGCCCTCTACATGGCCAGCCAGCTCAAGCGAGGCCGCCGCTTCGACTACAAGGAGTACTGCCGCGCCTTCGACATGCAGGCCAGCCAGTACCGCCTGCACTTCGACCGTGGCTAAGCCGCCCCCCCCAAAAAAACGTTGCCTAAAAAGAAAAAATGAGCCAAGAGAAAAAAAACTTGCATAAAAATTTGGAAGTCTGGAATCGAATCATTAACTTTGAGCAGAATAAATGGAGAATTTCATTTTTAATGTTTAAAGGTTGATTGTTAATCGACGAGATTGACACATTCAATTACATTGATTAATATATATGTTTTTATAGATTGTAGATTTTAAGGAGCCCACGCTGTGAAGCGCAGGCTCCTTAATTTTTGCCACATCCACCACAGAGGCACCCGAAAGTCCAAAAAACAGCGAAAAAGAAAGCAAACACAGCACTATGGCGTTAAAAAGGTGTAAAAAAGCAATTTTTGCCCTTTATTATCTTAAAGGGCGGTAGCAATATTATGGCAAAATATTAATTTTACATCGTGAAAAGAGGGACAGCCGTCCAAAAATGGACAGCGGCAGGCCTTAACTTCTCGCGTTTTTATTGTAAATTTGCACTTCAAACAGACACATACGATATTGATGAACAAGAAATTTCCGTTATATGCCTTGATGTGCCTCATGCTGTGGGGCATAGTATCGTCGTGCAACGACGACAACAGCAACCGCGATGCCGACATCTACACCACGAGCTACTCCTCGACATTGATATCGGCATTCTCGCTGGGCAACAACGACAACGTGCTCTACAACCTCGACTCGGTGAAATTCTCGATCAACCAGGATGCAGGCCTCATCTACAATGTCGACTCGCTGCCCGTGGGCACCGACGTGACCCACCTCACAGTGAGCATGACCTTCCCCTACACCGTGCAGCAGGCCCAGTTTCACGTGACGGGCGGCAAGGTAATGAAAGACAGCACCTTCGACTACAAGAGCACAACCACCGACTCGATCGACTTCACCGGCCGCGTCGACCTGGTGGTCACCAGCTACGACGGCAACCACACCCGCACCTATAATATCAAGGTGAACGTGCACAAAATGGAGCCCGACACGCTCTACTTCAACCCCAGCCTGCGGCGCGACGTGCCCAACGTGAACGGCACGCTGAGTGCCGAGAAATGCGTGCTGCAAGGCAGCACCTACTACTGCCTGACCAACGACGGCGGCACCTACAAGCTCAACAGCGCTGCCAACCCGGGGCAAGGCACCTGGGCCGTCAAGGTTGTTGACTTCCCCTTCACACCGGCAGTTAACTCGCTGAGCGCCACCAGCGGCGCCCTCTATATACTGAGCACGGGCGGCGAGCTCTACCGCTCGACCGACGCCGGCACCACGTGGACCGATTGCGGCGTGACCTGGCACAGCCTGCTGGGCGGCTGGGGCGACAAGGCGCTGGGCGTGTACTACGACGGCAGCACCTATCGCCACGACGAGTATCCGCGGCCCCAGGGCTACACCTTGACCGAGGTAGAAGACTCCTTCCCCGTGGCCGAGGCCTCGCCCCTGACACCTGCCACCAACGAGTGGACCCTCACGCAGCAGTCCATGCTCTTCGGCGGCAAGAGCAAGAGCGGCAACATCCTGGCCACCACCTGGGGCTATGACGGCACCAACTGGGGCGAAATCACCGACCACAAGCTGCAATCGGGCCTGCCCGGCATGACCGAGGCCGTGATTGTGCCCTATGCCACCTACTCGGTCGACTCTACCAACCACACCGCCACCGAGCGTGTGACCTGGCTGCTCATGGGCGGCAAGATGCAGGGCGGCAAGCTCAACAACACCACCTATGTGTCCTACAACCAGGGCATCTCGTGGACCCAGGGCGGCAAGCTCTTGCAACTGCCCGCCACCATGCCGGCCTTCTACCAGGCACAGGCCTTTGTGGTCTATGAAACGCTCACGTCGTCCTCATCCAAGGCCCGTCGCCGCAGCGTGACCAAGCCCGTGACCACGTGGGATGTGCCCTACATCTACATCGTGGGAGGCCGCGGCGCCAACGGTGCACAACTGGGCAGTGTGTGGAAAGGAGTGATCAACCGGCGCATGTTCCGCCCCATTTATTGAGCCACAATAATCGCCCGGGCATGAAATTTTTGGCTCCCAACTCGCGTTTTCTATATAATAGATGAAACACTGTTATATGAAGAAAATACTGGCAATCACAGCCGCAGCGCTCCTGCTGGGAAGTGCTACAGCGGCAGCGCAGGAATACCGCTACGAGATAGGACCTGCGCTGGGTGTCGACGGCTACCTGGGCGACGTGAACGACGGCAACATGTACAAGCATCCCGGCGTGACAGCAGGCGCCGTGATGCGCTACAACATGGACTCGCGGTGGGCCTTCAAGGCCAACCTGCTCTATGCCGGGCTGAGTGGCAACAGCAACGACATCGACCGCAAGATACCGGGCCAGGAGCCCTATAGCTTCAAGTCGCATGTCATCGACCTGGGCGTGCAGGCCGAGTTCAACTTCCTGCACTACGGCATAGGGGCCAGGTACAAGAACTACAAGCGCCTGTCGCCCTACATGGTGCTGGGCCTGGGCCTCACCACAGCTATTGTCGACGGCAAGGTCAACGTGTGTCCCAACCTGCCCATGGGCATAGGCGTGAAGTACAAGCTCAAGGAGCGCCTCAACCTGGGTTTCGAGTTCACGATGCGCAAGGGCTTTGGCGACAAGATCGACGGCTTGAGCGACCTCTACGGCGTGAAGCACGGCTTTGCCAAAAACACCGACTGGTACTCGATTGCCGTGTTCTCGATCACCTACGAGTTTTCGAAGCGGTGCACCAAGTGCCACTATGTGGAATGAAACACGGGGCCGCAAGAGAGCCAGTATTGATAGTGACTGAAACAACAACAACATAAAAAGAAACAAGTACCCGGCGCACAGCAGCAAGGGTTATAGAGATAACAACACAGAAATGTCGCTGATTGACGAAATAGACAAAACGCGCATCCCGCGCCACGTAGCCATCATCATGGACGGCAACGGCCGCTGGGCCAAGCTGCACGGGCACGAGCGCTCGTTCGGCCACGAGAACGGTGTGACCACCGTGAGGCAGATCACCGAGATCGCCAGC
The DNA here is from genome assembly GCF_009676955.1 of Sodaliphilus pleomorphus. GTDB lineage: Bacteria > Bacteroidota > Bacteroidia > Bacteroidales > Muribaculaceae > Sodaliphilus > Sodaliphilus pleomorphus. The sequence goes on from NZ_CP045696.1 coordinate 941,791, forward strand.
CAGATAGGCATAGGCTACCTCACGCTCTACACCTTCTCGACCGAGAACTGGAACCGCCCCGAGGCCGAAGTGCACTACCTGATGAACCTGGTGGTGACGGCCATCGAGCGCGAGACGCCCGACTTGATAAAGAACAACGTGCGCCTCACCATGATAGGCGACGCGGCACGCATGCCACAATATGCCCGCGAGCGACTCGAGAAGTGCATCGCGCTCACTGCCGGCGACACGGGCCTGGTGCTGTGCCTGGCGCTGAGCTACTCGGCGCGCTGGGAAATCGTGGAAGCTTGCAAGCACATGGCCCGCGAGGCCCGCGAGGGCAAGCTCAACCCCGAGGCCATCGACGAGAAGGTGGTGGCCGCTCACCTGGCCACACGCGACATGCCCGACCCCGACCTGCTCATACGCACGGCCGGCGACCTGCGCCTGAGCAACTACCTGCTGTGGCAGATAGCCTACAGCGAGCTCTACTTCACACCCACCTACTGGCCCGATTTCACCCAGGACGACTTCTTGCGGGCCATCGTCGACTACCAAGGCCGCGAGCGCCGCTACGGCATGACAAGCGAGCAAGTCGAAAGCAAGAATATTGACCACAACGAACAAAACATATAATATGCGATATAAGGTATTTTTTCTTCTCATAGCTCTACTGGCCGGCACTGCCCACGGCTGGGCGCAAGACCAGACCAGGACTGTGAACGACACCATCTACAATCCCAAGGTCATCTTCTCGGGAAACCCGCAAAAGTATGAGATAGCTGGCATCAAGGTCACTGGTGTAGACAACTACGAGGACTACATCATCATAGGCTACTCGGGGCTGGCCGTGGGCCAGCGCATCGACATCCCGGGCGACGAGATCACCAATGCTGCCAAGCGATTCTGGCACCAAGGCCTCTTTTCCAAGGTGCAAATCAAGGTCGACAAGATATATGGCAACAAGGCATGGCTCGAGTTTGTGCTGCGCCAGCAGCCGCGTGTGTCGGTCATCAACTATGTGGGCATGAAAAAAGGCGAGCAGAAGGACATCACCGAGAAGCTTGGGCTGCAGGTGGGCAACCAGATGACCCCCAACATTGCCGACCGCATCAAGATGATTGTGGAAAAATACTTCAAGGACAAGGGCTTTGAGAAAGTGACCTGCGAGGTCAACCAGCGAGAAGACCTGAGCAAGCAAAACGAGGTGATTGTCGACATCGTGGTCGACAAGCACTCCAAGATAAAGGTGCACAAGATATACATCGACGGCAACCATGTGCTGAGCGACGGCCGCATCAAGCGCACCATGAAGAAGACCAACGAGAAGGGCAGCCTCATCAAGCTCTTCAGCCAAAAGAAATTTGTGGCCAGCGACTACGCGGCCGACAAGCAGCGCATCATCGACAAGTACAACGAGCTGGGCTACCGCGACGCCCGCATCGTGAGCGACAGCGTGACCAACTACGACGAGAAGACCGTCGACGTGCACATCAAGGTCGACGAGGGCAAGCGCTACTACATATCGGGCATCAACTGGGTGGGCAACACCGTGTATCCCACCGAGGTGCTGCAAAACGTGCTGGGCATGGAGAAAGGCGACGTCTACAACCAGAAGCTGCTCAACAAGCGCACCTCGACCGACGAGGACGCCGTGTCCAACCTCTACCTCGACAAGGGTTACCTCTTCTTCAACCTGGTGCCCGTTGAGACCAAGGTCGAGGGCGACTCGATACAACTCGAGATGCGCATGTACGAGGGCAAGCAGGCCCGCATCAACAAGGTGGTGATCAACGGCAACGACCGCCTCTATGAGAAAGTGGTGCGCCGCGAGCTGCGCGTGCGCCCCGGCGATCTCTTCTCCAAGAGCGACCTCATGCGCTCGGCACGCGAGATTGCCCAGACCGGCCACTTCGATCCCGAGAAGATGGACATACGCCCCGAGCCCAACGAGGAAAACGGCACCGTCGACATCGTGATGAACCTGCAGTCGAAAGCCAACGACCAGGTAGAGTTCTCGGCCGGCTGGGGGCAAACGGGCGTGATAGGCAAGCTGAGCCTCAAGTTCACCAACTTCTCGATACACAACCTGTTCCACCCGTCGAGCTACAAGGGCATCATCCCGCAGGGCGAGGGCCAAACCTTCACCATAAGCGGCCAGACCAATGCCAAGTACTACCAGGCCTACAGCATCTCGTTTCTCGACCCGTGGTTTGGCGGCAAGCGCCCCAACTCGCTCAGCGTGTCGGCCTTCTACAGCCGCCAGACGGGCATCAACTCGAGCTTCTACAACAAGATGTATCAAAACAGCTACTACAACTATTACAATAACTACTACGGCGGCTACTACAACGGCTACAACGGCAGCTACAACTACGAGGACGCCTACGACCCCAGCAAGTATCTGCAGATGGGCGGCATCACCGTGGGCTTCGGCAAGCGCCTCAAGTGGCCCGACGACTACTTCACGCTCACGGCCGACCTGTCCTACCAGTGGTACAGCCTCAAGAACTGGGAGTACCTGTACTACATGAACAACGGCACGAGCAACTCGCTCGTGCTTGGCCTCACGCTCGAGCGCAACAGCATCGACAACCCGCTCTACACCCGCCGCGGCAGCACCTTCTCGCTGGCCTTCCACTTCACCCCGCCGGCCAACCTCTTCGGGCACAAGAACTGGAAAGCCCTCTCGCAGGCCAACACCGAGGCAGCCAAGAAGGACCTGTACAAGTGGATCGAGTACTGGAAGCTCAAGTTCCAGGCCCGCACCTACACGCCACTCACCGACCCCGACGGTCGCTGGACGCTCGTGCTCATGACACGCGCCGACGTGGGCCTGCTGGGCAGCTGGAACAAGTACTTGAAGTCGCCCTTCGAGACCTTCTATGTGGGCGGCGACGGCATGTCGGGCAGCTACACCTATGCCACCGAGACCATCGCCCTGCGCGGCTACGACAACGGCCAGTTCACCCCGTTCGGCAGCGAGGGCTACGCCTACGACCGCTTTGTGATGGAGCTGCACTTCCCGCTCATGCTCTCGACCAGCGCCACGATCTATCCCCTGGTGTTTGCCGAGGCCGGCAATGCATGGACCAGCGTGAAGAAATTCTCGCCCTTCGACCTCAAGCGCAGTGCCGGCGTGGGCGTGCGCATCTTCCTGCCCATGCTGGGCATGATGGGCATCGACTGGGGCTACGGCTTCGACAAGGTGCTGGGCCAGAAGGGCGGCAGCAACTTCCACTTTGTGCTGGGTCAGGAGTTCTAAGGGGGGCTGACGGTTTAAACTATCGGCCTCGTGCCGAGTCTAACGACAAGAATTGACAACATAAAAATATATAAAGAAGCACAATGAAAAAGATTGCATTACTTTTAGCCGCGACACTGGCACTTGCAGTGAGCGCCAGCGCCCAGAAGTTTGCCTTCATCGACCAGGAATATATCTTGAAGAAAATCCCAAACTATGAGATGGCAAACGAGCAGTTGAACCAGATTTCACAACGCTGGCAGAAGGAAGTGGAGGCCCTCGAGAAGGAGAGCGACACCATGTACAAGCAGTACCAGAGCGACATGGTGTTTCTCACCGACGAGCAGAAGAAGAAGCGCGAGGCCGACATCGTGGCCAAGGAGAAAGAGGCCTCACAGCTCAAGTACAAGTACTTCGGGCCCCAGGGCGAGCTCTTCAAGAAGCAGCAGTCGCTCATCAAGCCCATACAAGACGACATCTACAACGCCTGCAAGAAAGTGTGCGAGGAGCGCGGCTTCCAGGTCATCTTTGACCGCGCCAGCATCCAGGGCGCCATCTACGTGTCGCCGCGCATCGACGTCACCGACGACGTAATTGCCAAGCTGGGCTATTGAGAGACAGGCCCACACTCACACAAGATCACAACTTAAAAACAATAAAACACATAAAAAAATCAGAAAGATTATGCTTAAGAAAATTTTACTTGTAGTCGCAGTTGCTGCCCCCATGTTCATGTCGGCCCAGGCCGTTAAGTTCGGCGTGATCAACCCGCAAGAAATCGTCAACGTGATGCCCGACTATGCCACGGCGCAAAACACCATCAAGACGGTGAGCGACAAGTATCAAACCCAGGCCAAGGCCCTGCAAGACGAGTACGACAAGAAGATGCAAGAATACCAGGACCTGACCAAGGCCAAGGCTACCGAAGCCCAGCTCGAGGCCAAAGGCAAGGAGATTCAAGACATACAGACCCGCTTCCAAAACTTCCAGCAGACCGCCCAAAGCGACCTGCAGAAACAGCAGGAGACCCTCATGGCCCCCATCGAGCAGAAGCTGAACAATGCCATCCAGAGCGTGGGTGCCAAGGGCGGCTACACAGCCATCTTCATGGAAGGCGCCCTCATGTACAAGGGTTCCAACCTCGAGGACGTGTCGGCCAAGGTGAAGGCCGAGCTTGGCATCAAGTAACGGCCACTCAAGGTAAATAAGACACAAGATGACAACACAGCCAGGAGATGCAACACATGCAAGCGCATCTTCTGGCTTTTTTATCCACAGCCGCATGGCAAGTGAGGGGCGGTAAAAGGAAAAAAATTAGTACCTTTGCCGCAAGATAACGACACAAAACCGTATTCACACTATGACAGCAATAAAGACAGCAATCATTGCGCTCGCAGCCGCCGCGCCGCTGTGCCTGGCAGCACAGAGCAAGGTCGCCACCGTCGATGTCGAGGCCGTGTACAACGCCATGCCCGAGAAGATGGAGGCCGAGGCCCAGCTCAAGGCCGTGTCGCAGCAGTACAAGGCCGAGTATGAGAGCGTGCAGAAGGAATTCAACCAGAAGTATGCCGACTACCAGGCCCTCGACCCCGGCACCCCCTCGACCATCAAGGAACGCCGCATGCAGGAAATACAAGAAAGCGACAAGAAGATACAGGCCTTCTTGAAGCAAGCAGATGCCGACCTGGCCAAGCGCGAGCAGGAACTCAACGCTCCCATCAAGGCCAAGATAGCCCAGGCCATCAAGACCGTGGGCAGCGAGGAGGGCTACACCTACATCATCGACTCGAGCAAGGGCACCATCGTGTATGCCGGTGCCGACGCTGTCGACGTCACAGCCAAGGTGAAAGCAAAACTCGGGCTACAATGAGTACAATTGTTTTAACACTTGAGGCGTGTAATGTTTAAAAACTGTGGCATTTAGCACAAATTAATCGTTTTAACATTGTTAATTTTAAAATTGTAGCTAATTTAGCGCCCAAAATAAAAGAAACAAGATCGACGACAATGAAAAAGAAATTAGCCCTCATGCTCATCGCCATGCTCTCGATTGCCGGCATGGCTCAGGCCCAAGACAAAGCCGCCCAGCCGCAAGAGGCGACCGAGCACGACGCAACCGAACCCCTGCCGAGCGAGTTCTACGGCTGCACACTCGACATCACCAAGCAAGGCGACGTGAAGAAGACACTCGAGTCGCGCAAGCTCGACGTGATCGACTATGAAGACGCCTATGTGGTGCAGAACGCCGCATTCAAGGGGTTCAACTTCAGCGCCGTCATGTTCCAGTTTGACAAGAAAAACGTGTTCACGAGCATCACCTTTCTCAACAGCGACCTCTCGCGCGACGAAGCCGTGAACTTTGCTCATGCACTCTACAGCGTGCTCAACGAGAAGTACACCCTCATCAAGACCGTAGTCAACGGCCTCGACTGCTACTTCACCAGCAGCAACAACGTGACCATGGTGCTCTCGACCGAGCCCAGCGGCGAGCGCTACTTTGTGCGGCTGGTCTACGAGGTGGGCACCCCCGACCTCAAGAGCACCCAGACCGATGCCAACGCCACCGTCACTGCCCAGTAGAGCAGCAGCAACAGCAACCACAGCGGAGCCATGCCAAGCCACAATGCAACTTGACGTGGCTCCGCTGTGGTTGTGGAAAAAATCACTAAATTTGCACTTGAGCCATCCTACAAGGCTCTCAACACATCAATCAAAAAAAAGGAAACCTGAACGAAGATGGATATTACAGTAAAAGACTTCATGAAGATGCAGCCCAACAACCCCAAGGTGACCGAGGCCGACAAGTTCTACATGCGCATTGCCCTGCGACTGGCGCAGCTGTGGGACAACAGCCACCGCTTTGTGAACCTGCCCGAGGGCACGCGCAAGGCGGTGGTGCTGGCTGTGACGGGCTACTACCAGGACGTGATAGCCGATGCCGGGCTGTGGCGCTCGTTTGTGATGATGCACGAGCGGCTCTACGGCACTCCCCTGCCCTTTTACAAGCGTGCCGACGACTATGTAGACTACGAGCTCAATGTCGACGACCTGCGCTTTGTGATATGGTACACCATCGAGGGGCAACGCTATGAGAACTTCACCCTCTCGCCGCTCGACCCGGCCATCGAGTGGCTGGCCCGCCTCTTCTACAAGGTGCTCGACCAGAACTATGAGACGGCGCCCAACCCGGTAGAATACAACCTGGCCGTGGGTGTCGACCCCGACGATGTGGCCGATGCCAATGCCATCTACGACTTGAGCCACTGGTTGTTCTACGACAGCTACCTCATGAAGCCAGCCGCCAAGATAGCCCTGGCCCGCCACTTGATAGAGGCCCGCGACATCATCGAGAGCAAGCCTCGCGACCTCGACGGCAAGATACACGACCTCGAAGACCGCACCATGCTCAACAACCCCACCGGGCCGCTCTCGCTGAGCGTGGGCGAGTGGATAGCGATGATAGCCGCCGGCAAGTGGCCGCAGCTCGACCGCCACCCCGCCGATGCCGCGGCACAGCCCCACAAGCTTTACACGGCCTTCATCGCTGCCAACGGCGGCAGCGACATTGCCTTCTTTGCCAGCTACGACGAGATGGAGCAGTGGATGGTCGACCACATGGGCTGGTCGAACGCCGAGGGCGACATCATGCCGCAGCTGCGCAAGTATGCCAACTTTGTGGTGCTGGTCAACCGCAACCGCGGCATGCTCATTGCCCACGACGTGGCCCAGTATATCGCCCACCCGGCCAATGCCCTCTACGACCGCGAGGCGGCCGCCCGCGAGGGTCACAAGCTGGTGACCGAGCAGGGGCGCTGCCCCGTCGACCTGGTGAAATATGCCTTCACCCACCGGCTGCTGCCCGACGCCGCCCTGCCGGCCGACGACACCGGCCGCCTGTTGCACGACAACTGGGACTTCTTGCTGCGCCTCTACCAGCAAGGCTACTACAACGACTAAGCCCCCTGCCACCGCCATAGGACAAAAAAAACACAACATCGCCATGCCCGACATTAAACCCTGGCTGCTCCAGCGTGTCTAAGAGAGAAAAACAAAACGCGACATGCAGGAACTGCCACGGCACGTTGCTGCACATGAGTAGAATCAATCATTTCTTTTACACTTAATCGAAGCAACAATGAAACTCAAAGGCTGGATTCTTGAAGCAGCCATTCTGGCTGCCGGAGTCATTGTAATGGGACTGTGCCTGAAAACGGGCATCGACAACTATGTGAACAAAGACCGCAAGGTGACCGTGAAGGGACTCTCGGAACGCCAGGTGAAGGCCAACCATGTGACTTGGCCCATCACCCTGAAGGAGACCGGCGACGACCTGCAAGAGCTGCACATGGTGATGAGCAGCAAGAAGGCCACCGTGCTGCACTTCTTGGAAACCAACAATGTGAACGCGGCCGACATTGCCGTGGCACCGCCCACGGTGAGCGACCAGAACACCAACAACTACAGCGGCAACGAAAAGAGCGGCCGCTACACCATCACCCAGGTCATCATCGTGTCGAGCAAGCAGGTCGACCTGGTGCGCAGCATCATCAACCGGCAGGGCGAGCTCATGGGGCAAGGCGTGGCCCTGATCAATGCCTCGAGCTACGACGACACGGGCGGCGGGGTCACCTACGAGTTCACCACGTTTATGAAGATGAAGCCCACCATGATGCACGAGGCTATCTCCAACGCCCGCAGCACCGCCGTGCAGTTTGCCAAGCAGTGCGGCAGCGAGCTGGGCAAGATAGAAACGGCCAACCAGGGTGAGTTCTCGATCGACGACCGAGACAGCAACACGCCGTGGATCAAGACCCTGCGCGTGGTCACCACCGTCACCTACGCGCTCAAGGACTGACGCGCCCCCCCTCACCCGGGGTGAAGAGGCCCATACCGAAACAAAGCAGATGCGCCGCCATGGCAGTGCATCTGCTTTTTTATTTGTGTGTGTGTGACGCGGTGGCCGGGATCCAGCCCGGGCGACGCGCGTTAATAGTTGAATATCTCTTCGGTAGTGAGGCGCTTCACGGTGCCCAGCTTCTCGAGGGCTTTCATGTCGATGTTTTTCTCATCGCCCAGTATCACATAGCGATACACCTTGTGGGCCATGTTGCGCTGCTCAAAGTCGACCACATCTTGCAGGGTGAGTGTCGGCAGGGCCTCGTACACGGTCTTGTCGAGCGGCTGGGCCAGGTGGTGCTCCTTGGCCTGATAGATGTAGTTCCACAGCACGCTCGAGCGGGTCACGCGCTTGCTCTGCAGGCTCTTGGTAAGGCTCTGCTTGGCAATGCCAAAGGCCGACTGGCTCTGCGGTATGGTGTCGAGAATCTGGTTGAAGACCTTGATGCAATCCATCATCTTGTCGTTTTGAGAAATGATGTGGGTGAAATAGGTCATGGGGTGTCCCACCTCGGGATAGAAGTCGTAGTAAGCATAGGCATTGTAGGCCAGGCCACGGCTCTCGCGCAGCTCCTGGAACACGATGGTGTTCATGCCGCCGCCAAAGTACTTGTTGAACATTGCTGCCACCGGGGCGGTAGCCAAGTCGAAGGTGCGGCCCGTGTTGTGATACATGCGCATGTAGATGTTCTTGGCCTCGTAGGGGGCCACCAGAATCTCGGTCGTGGCCGGATTGGGCTGCTCGGTGTAGGGCTTGCCTTGCGGCACGGGGGCAAGGTGCTTGGGCGTCTTGTGGTACTTGGCCAGGCAGCTCGACAGCTCCTTGACGGTCATGGGACCGAAGTACACCACCGTGTGCTGCATCTTGTCGAACGTCTTGAGCCCGTCGACGAGCTTCTGCGGGTCGAGTGCGCGCAAGTGGGCTACAGAGAAAATGTTGCGGTTGGCATTGTAGGGCCCGTACACGCCATAGCTGGCCAGAACGCTGAAGTTGGCTCGCTGGTTCTTCTTGTTGTCGTCGCGGTTCTTCTCCACTGCGTTCACATAGGATGCATAGCTTTGCGGCGTGGCCTTGGCGTGGTTGAGCACGTCCTCGAGCAGGGCCAGGGCCTTGGGCATGTTCTCCGACAGACCGCTCAGCGAGATGTAGGCCTTGTCGACGCTCACGCTCACGCTATAGTTGCAGGCGAGCTGGTAGAACGCTTGCTTGACCTGGGCAGCCGTCTTGGTGGCAGTGCCTATCACGTCGAGATAGTCGGCGGCATAGGAGAGCTCTTTGTTGTCCTCGGTACCGAAGTCGTAGTAGAACCACAGGTTGAAGAGACCGTCCTGGCAGTTTTGCTTGTACACGAGCGGCAGGCCGGCGCTGGTCTTGGTGTCGGTCACATCGCGCTTGTAGTCGACAAATTGCGGCTCGATGTCGGGCACCTTAGTATTTTTCACCTCGTTGAGGAAGGGGCTCGAAAGGTCGCGGTTGGCCGGAATGGCCGTGATGGCAGGCTTGTCGATTTTCTTGAGTGTGGTGTCCTCGCCCTGGCGCTTGAACACGGTGGCATAGTCGTTGCCCAGGTAGCGGGTGGCAAAGGCCATGACCTGCTGCTTGGTGATGCCCTCGAGGCGGGCGATGCGGTGCACCACGCTCTCCCAGCTCTTGCCGTTGATGAAGGCGTCGACCATGGCATTGGCGCGGGTCGAATTGCTGAGCAGGCCCTTGTAGTAGTTGAGCTTCATGTTGCTGATGTAGGACTTGATGAGCTCGTCGGGGAAGTCGCCACGCTTCAGCTTGTCGATTTCGGCAAGCAGCAGCGAGCGCACTTGCTCAAGGCTTTGGCCCTTGTTGGGGGAGCCCTCAAACATAAACGTGCTGTAGTCGTTGAGGTCGCTGACAAAGCAGCCTGCCCATTGCATCTTCATGTCCTGGTTCAAGTCGAGGTCGATGAGGCCGGCCTTGCCGTTGTAGAGCAGGCCCGAGATGAGACTGAGCGTGTCGCACTGGGGCGAGGAGGCACCCGGCAGGCGCCAGCCCATCATCAGGTATTCCGACTCGATGCCGTATACAGTGGTATCGACCGGTGCCGTGATGGGGCGCATGGGGGCATACTCGGGGCGCGATAGCGCGGGACTCGGGGTCCAGGAGCCAAAGTAGCGGTCGATGGTGGCGATGACCTTGTCGGGGTCGAGGTCGCCGGCCATGCAGATGGCCACATTGTTGGGCACGTAGTAGCGCTTGAAGTAGTTTTTGATATTGGTGATCGAGGGATTCTTCAAGTGCGCCTGGGTGCCAATGGTGGTCTGCGTGCCGTAGGGGTGCGTGGGATAGAGCAGGCGGTTGATGGCGTCATAGCTCTTTCGGCCATCGTCGGCCAAGCCTATGTTGTACTCCTCATACACGGCCTCGAGCTCGGTGTGGAAGCCGCGTATCACCATGTTCTGGAAGCGGTCGGCCTCGACGCGGGCCCAGTTGTCGACCTCGTTGCTGGGTATGTCCTCGACATAGCAGGTCATGTCGTTGCTGGTATAGGCATTGGTGCCCTGCGCGCCTATCGACGACATGAGCTTGTCGTACTCGTTGGGAATGTTGTAGCGGGCAGCGAGTTGCGACACCGAGTCGATCTCGTGATAGGCCTGGCGGCGCTGTGCCGAGTCGGTGAGGGTGCGGTAGTGCTCGTAGCGGCGCTCTATGTCGTCGAGATAGGGTTTCTCGGCGCTGTAGTCGGTGGTGCCGAAGCGCTTGGTGCCCTTAAACATCAAGTGCTCCAGGTAGTGGGCCAGGCCAGTGGTCTCGGCAGGGTCGTTGCGGCTGCCGGTGCGCACAGCGATGTTGGTCTGGATGCGGGGCGTCTCCTTGTTGACGCTCAAATACACCTTCAGCCCGTTGGGCAGGGTGTAGATGCGTGTGCCCGAGGGATCGCCTGGCACCGTCGAGTAGGTGTAGGGCGGGGCAGCAAGTGCCGAGCCGGCTGCCATCAAGGCAGCCACAGCCAGCATGATGATTTTTTTGTTGCGTTTTCTCATTGCAAAGGTTTTTATAAATTGGTGAATAATGTATTTTAAATATAAACAGTGAGTGCAAGTGTTGCAAAGATAAACCTTTCTACACATTATTGCAACAATTTATCATATATATTGGCTTGTTGAGCGGTGCCCAAGGCCGGGCGAACAAACGAGAGCTGCCTCGCACCTGAAACGGTGCTGAGGCAGCTCCTTGTATATAAATCTCATTTTGCCTGACTCAGGCCTTGTGCAGCTCGCTCTACACGAGGCCGCGGCCGTGGCAGTTCTTGTACTTCTTGCCGCTGCCGCAGGGGCAGGGGTCGTTGCGTCCTATCTTGGGACCCACATGCACAGGGGCTGTGGGGCGCTGGGCCTGTGGGTTGCGGCTGGCCGACTGGGCAGCTGCCTGGTTGGCTCGGCGGGCTTCCTCCAGTGCGTCGTCGCCGCGGTTGGCATTGTAGCGCTGGCGCTGAGCGTTGCGCTCGGGCTCGGGTGCACGCTGCACGCTGTCGGGGTCGCCGGCGCTCTCGGGAATGGCGCCACGCATCAGGGTCGACACAGCCTTGTTGTTGAGGTCGGCCAGCATGCCCTCAAAGAGGTGGAAAGCCTCCTCCTTGTAAATGACAAGAGGATCCTTCTGCTCGTAGCTGGCATTCTGCACGCTTTGGCGCAGCTGGTCGAGCTCGCGCAGATGCACCTTCCAGTTCTCGTCGATCGAGAGCAGCAACACAGCCTTCTGCCAGGCCTTGGCCAGCGACTTGCACTGGCTCTCGTAGGCCTCCTTGATGTCGACCACGATGCCAAACAAGCGTCGGCCGTCGCCTATGGGCACGCGTATGAGACCCGTGGGCGTCTCGGCACCGCTGGCCCGTTGCTGGTCGACGATGTTGCTAATCACGGGGTAGGCCACATCGCACAGGCGCTCGGTCTTGCGGCGGAAACCTGCCACGACCTCGTCGTAGAGCTTGTCGACGCGCTCGCCGGCATCCATCTTGCGGTACTCGTCATCGCCAAATTGGGGCTCGATGGCGAAGGTGGTGAGCACCTGCATCTTGAAGTCCTCGTATTCCTCGTCGTTGAACTTGTTGACTACGTCTTCGACAGCCTCGTAGATGGTGTTGATGATGTCGATGCCTATGCGCTCACCCATGAGTGCATGGCGGCGACGGGTGTAGATGACCTTGCGCTGGGCATTGACCACGTCGTCATACTCGAGCGTGTGCTTGCGAATGCCGAAGTTGTTCTCCTCGACGCGCTTCTGAGCATTCTCGATGCTCTTGGTCACCATGGGCGACTCGATGGCCTCGCCGTCTTTCAAGCCCAGGCGGTCGAGCAGTTTCACCGTCTTCTCGCCGGCAAAGAGGCGCATGACCTTGTCTTCAAACGAGACGAAGAACACCGAACTGCCCGGGTCGCCCTGACGGCCGGCACGGCCGCGCAACTGGCGGTCGACGCGACGGCTCTCGTGGCGCTCGGTGCCTATGATGGCCAAGCCGCCAGCCTCTTTCACAGCCGGCGAGAGCTTGATATCGGTACCACGGCCAGCCATGTTGGTGGCAATGGTGACCACGCCCAGGCCGTTCTCGTCCTGCTGTCCGGCCTGTGCCACGATGTCGCTTTCCACAGCGGTGCGCTCGGGCTTGGCGTTGAGCAGCTGGTGAGGGATGTGGCGCAGCTTGAGCATGCGGCTCAGCATCTCGCTCACGTCGACCGAGGTGGTACCTACCAGGCAGGGGCGGCCGGCGTTGCGCATCTTCTCAATCTCATCGATCACAGCGTTGAACTTCTCCTTGGCCGTCTTGTAGACGCGGTCGGGCTGGTCGTCGCGTATCACGGGTTTGTTGGTGGGAATGGTCACCACGTCGAGCTTGTAGATTTCCCAGAACTCGCCCGCCTCGGTCTCGGCCGTACCGGTCATGCCGGCAAGCTTGTGATACATGCGGAAGTAATTCTGCAACGTGATGGTGGCAAACGTCTGCGTGGCGGCTTCCACCTTCACGCCCTCCTTGGCCTCGATGGCCTGGTGCAAGCCGTCGCTGTAGCGGCGGCCCTCCATGACACGGCCCGTCTGCTCATCGACGATTTTCACCTTGTTCTCGTTGTCGACGATATACTCCTCGTCGCGGTTAAACAAGGTGTAGGCCTTGAGCAGCTGTGTCACGGTGTGCACGCGCTCGGCCTTGAGCGAGTAGTTCTGCAACAGCTCGTCGCGCTTGGCCACTTTCTCGTCGTCGGACAGTGGCATGTTGGTCACCTCCGAGAGCTCGGCGGCGATGTCGGGCAGCACAAAGAACTTGGGGTCGTCGGTACCCTCGGTGAGCACGTCGATGCCCTTGTCGGTGAGCTCGACAGTGTTGTTTTGCTCGTCGATGATGAAGTAGAGCGGATCGGTCACGATGTGCATGTCGCGGCTGTTGTCCTGCATGTAGCGGGCCTCGGTCTTGAGCATGGCGGTCTTCACGCCCTCCTCAGAGAGGAACTTAATGAGTGGCTTGTACTTGGGCAATCCCTTGAAAGCACGATAGAGCAGCAGCACGCCCTCCTCGGCCTCCTTGGGGTCGTCGCTGCCCATCTTCTTGCGGGCATCGCTCAGGAGCGAGGTCACCAAGCGGCGCTGAGCCTCGTAGACGCGTTGCACATTGGGTTTGAACTGGTCAAACATCTCGTCGCCCGTCTTGTTGGGCACAGGGCCCGAAATGATGAGGGGCGTGCGGGCGTCGTCGATGAGCACCGAGTCGACCTCGTCGACGATGGCAAAGTTGTGGCTGCGCTGCACGAGGTCTTCGGGCGTCATGGCCATGTTGTCGCGCAGGTAGTCGAAGCCAAACTCGGCGTTGGTGCCGAAGGTGATGTCGCAGTTGTAGGCAGCACGGCGCTCGGGCGAGTTGGGGCGGGTCTTGTCGATGCAAGCCACGCTCATGCCGTGGAACTCATAGAGGGGGCCCATCCACTCCGAGTCACGCTTGGCCAGGTAGTCGTTGACGGTGACCATGTGCACGCCGTTGCCGGCAAGGGCGTTGAGAAATACAGGCAGCGTGGCCACCAGAGTCTTGCCCTCGCCAGTGGCCATCTCGGCAATCTTGCCCTGATGAAGCACAATGCCGCCTATGAGCTGCACGTCGTAGTGCACCATGTCCCACGTGACCTCGTTGCCGCCGGCCATCCAGTGGTTCTGGTAGATGGCCTTGTCGCCCTCGATGTGCAAGAAGTCCTTGCCCTGGGCGGCAAGCTGGCGGTCGAAGTCGGTGGCAGTGACCTCGAGGGTCTCGTTCTCGGCAAAGCGGCGGGCGGTGTCCTTGACGATGGCAAACACCTCGGGCAGCACCTCGTTGAGCTTGTCCTCGATGCGGTCGAGCACCTCCTTCTCGAGCTTGTCGATTTTGTCCCACAGAGGCTCGCGCTGCTCGTAGTCGAGGGTCTCGATCTCGCTCTTGATGCGGGCAATCTCGTCGCGCTGTGGCTGCACATACTGTGCTATCGACTGGCGTATTTCTTGTGTGCGCTCACGCAGCTGGTCGTTCGACAGCTGGGAAATCTCGGGATAGATAGCCTTGATTTTGTCGAGCGTGGGCTTCAATTTCTTCACGTCGCGCTCGCTCTTGCTGCCGAATATCGACTTTAAAATTCCATTAAGATTCATATTGTACTATAGTTTCTTGTTTTATCTTTTTTTCAAAACTCACCGGGCGGTGTCTCACTGCCCGCCATGCGAAAACACACACACGGACATGGGGCAACCCCAATGAGTTGCAAAGTTACTAAAAAATGTTTGGATTGAATAAGTTGGTGTATATGAATTTAAATGGAATAGCCCGGGGCCCTTATCTTGATGGGGCTTGCGGCGACGCCCGGCGTGCTCGGCGCGCACACCGGCACTTGCAACGCCGCCACCGGCGCTGCCCACACCACATAGCCCAGCTCGGTGCAGCAGGCGCTCGAGGCCTGGTGGGCACAGTGGTGGGCAACATGTTTCTTGGTCTCTTGCTTGAGTTGCGACGACTGCTGGCGCAGCAGCCTGTTGAGCGCTTCCTGGCCGGCGCGGTCGCTCATGAGCTCGTTGTAGCTGGCACGCAGGCGGCAGGCAATCTCCTCCACCTCGTGCCGGGGCAGCTGCACCTCGACAGTGGCCACTGCCGAGAGCACCACCATCGATGCTACTATCGAGGTGAGCAGGCGATTGATTTGACTATTGTGAAGCATTGTTGCGGTTGAGCATTACATAGTTGAACGAGCGCAGCACTATCACCAGCATGAGCGGGTAGAAAGCGATGTTGAAATGTTGTGGCAAAAATGGTGCCACAATCATGAACACTGCCATTTCAACCAGCATGGCCCCGTGCAGCCACAGCAGGGGCTTGCGCCACCTGGGCACCCACACCATCACCGCCGGCAGCAGGTAGAACGGGTGCAGCCACAGGCCGTCGAGGTTGGGCGAGGTCGACTCGTGGGTGGAAACAAATATCAGGAAATACACAATGCAGCCTGCCAGGCCATAGGCGAGAAAGAGCACGCTGTCGCACAGGCGCGACAACCTGCCACGCCGCAGGTCGCGCCATGTGGCATAGCACACGGCCGCCAGCAGCAGCACTGCCAGCGCGAGCGGCGTGGCCCACCAGGGGGTGGGCGGCAACACCGTGCCCTGGTCGCTGCCAGGGTTGAGCACGCGCGTGGCCGTGACCAGCGGCTCCTGGCCGCCGCCTGGGCGGTCGACCGTGGCTGACGCCACAGCACTCATGAGATGCATGGGAATGAACAGCTTCTGCCGGTAGCTGATGACCGTGTCGGCACTGAGCCCCAGGGCCAGGTCGATGCCGAAGGCCTCCCACGGGTAGTTGCCGTTGTAGTGCGACATGATGTCGCGGTAGGTCTCTTGTTTCTCGCCCGCAGCGATGTGGTAGTGCAGCGACTTGCCCAGCACCCGCTCGATGATGTCGCGCGGCCGCGTGGCACAGTTGTCGCTCAAGAACTTGTAGCGGTAGGTGGCATTCTGCGGCAGGCAATTGAGAGCAAGCAACTGGCGCACCTGCCGGGCCTGGTCAGCAGTGAGGTTGAGCACCTGTTCCACCACCTTGCGCCCCGAGCCCATATACTCCCTCAGGGCCACATAGCCCGGCAGGCCGCCGCACATGTAGTCGGTGTGGCCAGCCACAAAGCGGTATACAAAGTGAGGGGCGTTGAAGTCGAAGAGCCCGTAGTTGTAATAGGTGTCGCTCAAGCTGTCGGTCACACGCAACTCGGTGTGGCCGTAGATTTCATAAAGATTGCTTCCTGGATATATCGTGACCAGGCTCACCTGCACATCGCCAGCGCGGGCAACCCCTGCCGTGCTCACCTGGGAGACTGCCAGCAGCGATTGAAGTGCCAAAAAGAGCGACAACAGGTATACCTTACAAGATTGCTTCACTTCGAAATAAACAATATTTCATTCAAAAACCATTTCCTTGCCAGTATTTCAAATGGCAACTAAAATGGTCTAAACGACCTTATTTTTCGCAAAATTAAGAAAAAAGTGCAATTAGACCAATTTTTTTTGAAATTAACGCTCCAGAATTGTTGTTGTTTTCAAGAAATGTGTTATCTTTGCAGAGCAAAACAATTAGGACAGCAATATAAATATTGCACTTTTCTATACAGATTCTATTCATAAAATTCAAAAGTCCCACTCGTGACGAGCAGGGCTTTTTTTTTTATTACCCTTTCGCTTGCCCGCACCCAGGCCACCCAACATGCCCAAATCACACAGGCGTGCCACTGCAACATCGCGCGTGCACGCGCACAAAAAACCGACCGTGTCATCACGACAAAGCCGGAATTCATAACTCTTATTTAAATTACCAATTTTGAATACTAAAAAAATGAATTCTAAGATTTTTTCTGCTACAAAAATAAGCACAATACTCTTTTTTGGGTAGGTCTAAATGTCGAATAAACTGTTCTATTTTAGAACAGCTTGTTTACATTAGAAATATCTAATAAATTGATACCGTTTTTATTAGAAACTTCTAATCTTCCAGGCGCCGATTCTCAACCAAGTCCATGCCCGATCTCTCCAACCATGGCGGCATTGCACGAAAAAAAATCAGCCCTGTCGTCGCGACAGAGCTGAAAAGCAAAAACTACATTATAATTTACTTACTGCTTAAAAAAGTCTATCTTAAAATAAAAAAAACATATGTACAAGTACTCTTAAAATCCTAAAAACTATCGTTGCCACTTTGGGGGTCGCGTGCCACTCACATGAGAGGCGCACATCGAGCATCGTCCAAGACAGGGATCCTCGCTGGCCGCCAAAGACTCGTGGCAGCGCTGCTCTCCTGCCCCGCCACCGCTGCAGTCGCGCTGCTGTGTGATAGCACATCGAGCCATCATGCGCAGCAACAACGCAGGGCAAAAGCCTGCTCACCGGTGTGCAGCCCGCCTCGACGGCCGTGGAACCAAGGCTCGCACAAGTCCTCTCGGCAGCTCACCAGTCGACTACAAATATACATGAACTTCTCATTTATCTCAACACCAATGCATAAAATCGCCTGTTTTTTAGTCATATTTAATGTTAGTAAATCTTCATTATTATTTATCAACATATTTTTAGGATAAAACCTATAGGTAGCTCTACCACAACAAAAAAATGTCCACAACCCAAGCCGAGACACGAGCTATTTTTACCATATATATGAGTATAAATACATAAATTATAAGAAAAAGACATGAATACAGCCAAAATTATGGATTGAAAGAAAATTTGATGCACTTAAGATTTTATTAACACCGAAAATAGCAGGCATGGTCAATCCATGAAAGTTTAATGAATGTTAATTTTGTCGTAAAACGATAAATAGATATTGTTTTTTAATATCATCTTCTTAATTTTGCATCAACACATAAACAAAATAAGACAATCGAAAGATGAACAGCAACAAAAAGAAGATACTCACCAGTGCCTGCTATGCCGTTCTGGTGATATTGGCAGGATGGGCAGTGCTCGTTTTATTACAGTTATTGCGGTGGACCGACCTCATAGACATAAACATAGGGCTGGGCTCGCAAATAGGCCGCTTGGCCTGGGCTGCCGACTTGAAAGCGCTCACAATACAGCGTGTGGAGATCATAGGCTACATGGCGTCGTCGCTCGTGCTGATAGCATTGGCATTTATTCTTGTGGTGAATTGCATGAAAGGAATCAAGTCGAAGAGGCTGTTCTCGCACAAAAGCACGATCACGCTGTGGGCTATCACGTGTGTAAGCTTCTTTTTCGAACTTTTCTCGTCCAACCTATCCATTCTTTTCGGCAGCAGGCAGATCAGCTTCGGCAGTAACCTGATAGTAACCCCGCTGATACTCCTGCTATTCACATTGCTCTACGACACAGCCGTGAGCATAGCCGCCGAAAACGAACTCACAATATAATAGAAGCACGCGATATGATCATAGTAAATTTGGACGTCGTGATGGCAAAGCGAAAAGTGTCGTTGAACGAGCTTTCGAAACTCGTGGGCATAACCACAGCCAACCTGTCGATACTGAAGACCGGTAAAGCCAAGGCAATACGGTTTTCAACACTCAACGCAATATGCCACGTGCTCGGCTGTGAGCCTGGCGACATTCTGGAATATAGAAGCGACAACGAAGCACAGCCATGACAGCCCACGCACTACACATCGCTTTTTGTCTCTTGCTTTTCGGCTCAAGCGAGTGCTGGGCTCAAGGCGAGAGCGATTCTGTCTCGGTCGACAGCATTGCCCAAACCCTGCCCGACGTGCTTGTCGAGGGCGAGCGCCCCATAGCCGTTGTGCATGGCAGCGCTATAACCTACGATTTGCCTCGGCTGATTGAGAAAAAGGGAGTTAGCAATATCTATGATGCCATCAAAGAACTACCTGGAGTGACCGAGACGGGTGAAACATTTCAACTGGCCAACCGAGATGTCACCATCTCGCTGAACGGGAAAGTGCTCTCGCTCACAAGCGAGCAGGTGGCCCGGCTACTGAAGAGCCTGCCGGCAAGCCGAATTGAGAAAGCCGACGTGATGTATTCGGCACCAGCCAAGACACAAGTGCGAGGTGCCTTAATAAACATACGGTTAAGGAAAGAGACCTCGAGCGGTGCCCCGCTTGAAGGAGAGGGTGTTGTTGCCTGCAACATGCAGCACAATGCCAAGTATGGCGAGCGAGCCTCGGTGCTTTATAACAGAGGCAAGTTTTCCCTCGACGCCATGTATCTTCACAGTCATGGCAAGGACTACCAGCTTACCGAACAAGAAACCCACCACAAGCTCAACGATGGTAATGTTTACGATATAAAAAACGCAGAACAGCGCTCTACCAAGCTGTTCGGTCACGACTACCGCATAAGTGCAGAATACGACTTTGCCGACAATCACAACATATCGTTCTCCTATCAAGGGAGCTACAACCACAGAGACATCGACCAATTGTATACCGGGAGCATATATGGCTACACGCTCTCCAACCACCGCACCTGGCTTCACAATGCCCGTCTCGACTATCAGGCTCACTTTGGCCTCAAGGCAGGAATAGAAACAACCTACTACCATGACCCTGAAAATCAACACCTGAGCAGCACCACACCCACCCAAAGCCTTAGCTTCACAGTTGAAAACGACCAGCGTGTAAACACGTGGCGCTACTACCTGTCGCAAGAGCACCAGCTGAAAAACGACTGGAACTTGGACTATGGCGCATGGTACAAGCAGGCGGTCAACCACAGCCGGCAGGCCTATCGCCAGTCAAGCAGAATAAGCTACCTGCGCCAAACCGAAGACGTGTTTAATGTGTATGCCGGTTTTGGCAAGAATTGGAACAACCGTCTTGTCCTTGATGCCTCGCTGGCTGCCGAGTACTATCATTCCCCACAATGGCATGAGTGGAACCTGTATCCCACAATCAATCTAACCTATGTGCCCAATCCTTCAAACGTGTGGGTACTCAGCCTGGCAACAGAACGAGAGTATCCTGAATATTGGGCAATGAACAACTTTACCGTTTATAGCAATGGCGGATATGATGAAATTACGGGCAACCCCTATATAAAGCCAGCCAAGCAGTGGGCTGCCAACCTGATATGGGTGCTGAAAAACAAACATCAATTTGTGGCTTTTTTCAATCATGTGGACAACTATTTTGTACAGACACCCTACATGCGTCCCGATCAACTCGTAAAAACTTACAAGGTTTTGAATTTGAACTATCAGCAGCAAGCAGGACTTCAGGCTGTATTGTCACACAAGTTTGGCTCTTGGCTCGATTCCCGTCTCACGCTCACAGGCGTGTGGATGCGTGAGAAGTGTGACGACTACTACGACATTCCGTTCGATCGCTCAATAATCATGGGGATAGCCAAGATGAGCAATGTTGTGACCCTTAGCTCCAAGCATGGCTTGACAATGACAGTCGACGGCATGGTGCGCAGCAAGGCACACCAGGCAATCTACGACATGCCAGGGTCAGGCAACCTCGACTTGGGAGTGAACTGGCAGTTTTGGCACAAGCGTGCCACCATTCATGTGTTTTGCAATGATGTTTTCAAGACATCGGCCATCAACCCTCACATAGATTACAAGGGGCAGTGGCTCCACATGAACTTCGGCTGTTATCGCCAGCTCGGCATTTCACTCACTGTAAAACTCGGTGGCTATAAGGCAAAAAAAGGAAAAACCGTCGACACGTCACGGTTCCGGAAATAGGAGACAGAATTCCACATTCCTTCTCGGCCCCGACAGGGGAATTGTGTGCCTACTTGCCCTCACCTATCGCCGTGCCGCCAGGCGTGGCAGGCTGCTGCGGCTGTTTGTTCTGTTTTTTGGGCCACTTGTCGCCCTGCAGCGGGATGGTGTAGTAGAGGCTGAACGAGAAACCCCACCGGCGGTCGCGCGGCCCGAAGCCGGGCACATACCAAGGGCGCGAACTGGAGTTTTTCTTGTAGTTGAATATGCCCTGGTACTTCACTTGCCACCCTGCCGAGATGTTGCGCCACACGTTCACGCGCAGGCCAGCAAGGAACTCGCCCCACAAGGCATGGCTGCTTTGGTCCTTGATGGCAAAGGTGTAGTTCTCGCCCCAGTAGGGATTGGAGTAGTCGATGGCCGTGATGTCGTAGTTGAACGTTGAGTAGCCCATGCGCAGCCCCAGCACCACTTGGTAGCGCGGGTCGCTCTTAAACATCATGTTGTAGTTGGCCCCCAGGCGCACATAGGGCGAGAGCTTGCCCTTGTAGGTAAAGTTCATGTCGTCGGGCCTATCCTTGGCATAGCCCAGTCCCAGCTCGAGCACCGGCTGCAAGCGGTTCCACATGTTGAGCGTGGCACTCACGTCGAAGCTACAGTACTTCTGGCCAAAGAGCTTGAGCACCGGGTCGAGGATGTTAACCCCCACCGTCACATCGGTGAGCTTGGGGTAGCGCGGATACACGCGCTTGAGCGAGTCGCGGCGCAGCCGGGCACGGGCGGCAGCCGTGTCGCCGCTCAGGTAGTCCTGCACCACCTCCTCCTTGGTGCCCTTGGCGGGGCGCAGCACCTTGTTGGTGCTGGGTTTCACCGGCGTCACGTGGCGCTGGCCAGCGTCCTGTGCCTCGAGCGCAAAGCTGGTGAGCAGCACAACGACTGCAATCATATAGAGCCTGAACTTCATCAATTTTTCATAAAGATTTTTATCGACGTGCGGTCTTGGTTGGTGATGTGGGGATAAACGACAACCACCGAGTCGATGCGGTGAGTTGTATAGTCAACGCGTGAGATGTCGAAGAAAAACATGGCTCCGCAGTCGCGCGAGACAAAGGTGGGCACCGCCTGGCAGGCCAGTGTGACCGTGTCGGGGGCAACAGCGAGGCTGCTCTTGTAGGAAAACACAAATTGCGACTGCTGCACCGTAGAGCGCAGGGGCAGGTAGAGCTGGCTCACACTTTGCCCGGCAGCCAGCACGCTGTCGCCTGGAGCACCCAGGCCGCGCACCGTGAGGCTGTCGACCGTGGCAAGGGCGCCCGTGCCACTGTTGTAGAACTTGGCCAGCGGCACGGCGCTGCCGTTGTCGTAGCAGCCGTCGCTCGTGCACGAGCCCATGCACGCGATGCAGGCCGCCAGCAATGTGGCAGTAAGCAAGCTACTGGTCAAGCCCGATTTCTTGTGATATCTCATAATGGTTGCGGTCGGAAGAATGCCTGATCAAGAGTTCGCCCAGGAAGCCCGACATGAAGAGCTGAGTGCCCAGCACCATGCAGGTGAGCGCAATGTAGAAGTAGAGCGAGTCGCTCACAAAGAAGGGATGCTCGGTGTGCAAGTAGTACAGCTTGAGGATGAGCAGCACGAGCACTGCCACAAAGCCCAGCAGAAACATGAGCGAGCCCATGAGCCCAAAGAAGTGCATGGGTTTCTTGCCAAACTTGGTGAGGAACCACAGCGTGAGCAGGTCGAGATAGCCGTTCACAAAGCGGTCGAGGCCAAACTTTGACGAGCCATACTTGCGGGCCTGGTGGTGCACCACCCGCTCGCCTATGCGGGTGAAACCTGCATTCTTGGCCAGGTAGGGAATGTAGCGGTGCATGTCGGCATACACCTCGATGTGCTTCACCACCTCGCGGCGGTAGGCCTTGAGCCCGCAGTTGAAGTCGTGCAGGTTGTGGATGCCGCTCACCCAGCGCGCCGTGGCGTTGAAGAGCTTGGTGGGTATGGTCTTCGACTTGGGGTCGTAGCGTTTCTTTTTCCATCCGCTCACCAGGTCGTAGCCTTCTTGGGTGATCATCTTGTAGAGGCCGGGGATCTCGTCGGGGCTGTCCTGCAAGTCGGCGTCCATGGTGATGACCACGTCGCCCTGTGCACGCTGGAAGCCCGTGTTCAGGGCAGGCGACTTGCCGTAGTTGCGGCGGAAGCACACCCCCTTGATGCACTTGTTTTTCTCATGCAGCTGCTCTATCACTTGCCACGAGCCGTCGGTGCTGCCGTCGTTGATCATGAGCACCTCGTAGCTGAAGTTGTTTTCCTTCATCACGCGCTCGATCCACTGGGCCAGCTCGGGAAGCGACTCGGCCTCATTGTACAAGGGAACTACTACTGATATATCCATTATATAATATTATGATATTGATACTGTCTGTTTTCAAAAAAAAAAACATCACTCGGCGCGGTGGTCCAGTTGCTGCCCAAGCGGCACCTTCTTGACCACCAAAGCCACAACGGCGCTCAAGAGGCTGCCCACAAACGACCATAGCCAGAATGCCGAAAACACCATCTCGATGGGCCGCGGCAGCATGTTGCCGCTCACCACACGGGTGAGCATGGCCGCCGTCTCGCGCGACTGCGGGTCGCCCGCTGCGTTGTAGAAGGCTATGCCTCGCTGGGCCATCTCGTAGAAGTAGCCTGGCCGCACAAATTGGAATATCGCCCAGGTGACCAGCCCGGTGATGAGCGAGGCGCATATCATGATGAGGATGCCCAGCATCCACAGACCCGAATACTCGGTGAAGCCATACTCGGCGACAAACATCTTGCGTTGAAAGTAGTAGAGCATGCACGGCAGCATGAGCAGCATGGCCATGACCACGACCACCAGCCAGGGCAGGCGGTCGGCATAGATGAGGGCGGCAGCCATCACACTCATGAAGATACCCATGGGCACTCCGTCGTTGGCCGCACGGCGATACAAGCTTATGTAGGTTTCAGCCATCGATGCGCTTTTACAACTCTACAAAGATACTTCAATTAAGAAGCACTACAAAATGAAAAGCGATTTTTTCGGCTTTTGGCGCTCGGCACAAAGCCGGTGGGGTGTGAAATAAAAGAGCCACCTCAACGTTGATAAGATAGATCAACACATTTCACACATGCTCACATCGAACGCAAACATGACAATGAGAAAAACGATAGTCGCCACCCTGGCTTGCCTGCTGCTTGCAGGCGGATCGGCCCAAGCCCAGCTTAACGTCAACAGACTTGTTAAAAAAGCCAAGCAGGCCGTCGCCAGCACAGCCTCGCAAGTCAAGACCAAAGTGAAAGACGCCGTCGACGACAGCGGCAAGCCACTGAGCAAGGTGGAAAACGCCGTGGCCACTGGCATACAGAAGACCAAGCAGGCGGTAATGAACGTTGACGAGACCACCGTCAACGGCCACAGCTACACCTCGCTGGGCGACTTCAAGCCCGAGCAGTACGACCGCACAGCCACGGGATGCGTGAGCTTCAGCCACGTGCCCACAAGCTACGAGGAGTGCGACAGCCTCTACACCCGTTTTCTGGGCACAAGTGCCCAGGGTGCGGCAAGCATGATGGTGATGGCCCTGGCCATCTACGAGCGCGACCCAGCACTGGGCGAGAGATGCATCAGGCTCATCGCCACGCCGCAATGCGCACAGCAGGTGCTCGAGGCTTGCTCAAGCGGCCTGCCGGCCTACCAGGCGGCAGCCTGCCTCAAGGGCGCCGGTCAGGCCAACGGCTACCGGCCAAACACCCCCTACACTGTAGAGTTCAACGCCAGCGACCGCGTGAATGTGAAGACGGGCGACAGCTACACGCTCTATATCGACCTCAACAGCAAGGGCTGGCAAGAGCACCGGCGCACGGTTGCAGTGTGCAAAACTCCCCACAGCCTCTACAAGGTACAGGATTGTGAATCGCTTGTCGCTCCCTGCCTCAAGCCCCAGGCCGGCACGAGCACGGCGCCGTTGCAGTGACGCGCACACGAGGCTACAGGTCGAAGAAATCAAAGAAGAACAACAGCGCGGCGCTGCGCCGGTTGGAGGCCGAGAGCTTGCCCAAGCAGCGCCCCAGGCTGTCGCGCACCGTGCCGTCGCTATCCATCCTGCCCAGGTAGCGGCCCTGGCCGTCGCGGGCCACGCGGTCGTGCCCCAGCTTGCCCAAGTAGCGGCCCTGGCTGTCGCGCACCGTGCCATCGCTGCCGATGCGGCCCACACAGCGCCCACAGTCATCGCGCACCGTGCCGTCGCTGTCTATCCTGCCCAGGTAGCGGCCCTGACCGTCGCGCACCGTGCCACTGCGCTCTATCCGGCCTTTGTTTGTTCCCATAGCATCGCGCACCGTCTGTCCCGAGACGGCAACAGAGCCACACACAAGAGCGGCCGCGAGCACAAGCATTGCAATAATCTTTTTCATAGCATGTGTATAAAACATTGTTCTTATTATATTGTGACAGCCAAACATCAATTATGTTTAAAGCGGGTCCACATTTCACCGCCATAATTTTGAATAATTTATATTTTGCGCTACTTTTGCACAGTGTTTTGAAGATGAAACGGGCATTGTACATATTCACAGTCATGCTTGCGCTCGTGCTCAGCTACTTGGGCACCGAGAAGCACATGACGACCCCCGTATGTGCCCAAATTGAGAGCAACACCCACAACGGCGAGTCGCAACACAAGCACCAGCCAGGCCAGCTGCGCGACCACAACCCTATCGACCGCGAGGCCACGGGCACGGTGATTGCCGAGTCGCAAAACATCATGCGCATATGCAACAGCCGCCCGCAACGCACGCTCTCAGGCAGCTGCGCCCGCAGTGCACGCGTCACGGGCCAGAGCGCACTCTCGACCTCAACACATGTCACTACAGGCATGTCACGGCTGTCTCGAGGCGAGACAGCGCCATTCAGCACGTCCTCGGCCAGCGACTACTATGTAATTGCCCTGAGGCGCTTGTTGTGTTAGCCACCAGTATCTTTTGAGCAAGGCACCCCCTGGTGCCACCCTCTTCTCCCGCCCCGCGGGCCAGCGTCATGTCGCACACTTGCGGCAGGCAAGGGCCCGGCGAGCAAAACCAATTCACACTCAACATCAACAAAAGATACTCAACAACACAACAATCATGGCAAGTATAAAAAATCTCCAGATGGCCGACACGGTCCTCTCCAACCCCAATGTAGAATATCGCAAAGGCTTCATGGGCCTGGGCTCCAAAGCCATCTACCGCCCCACTGGCAGCCCCATCGCAGCACAGGTGCTCGACTACACGGCCGACATGGGCCGCAAGCTGCTCGACGTGATGGCCTGCCAGCCCCAGGAACTCGACAAGAAGCTGGACAGCGCCACAAGCATCGCGCCCACACAGATAGGCAACAATCACCTTGAGCTGTGCCTGAGTCGCGACCACCAGTTTGCCGCCTTGCAGCTGTTCACCTTTGCCGACCTCGTCTTCAAGCCCCTGAGCGAGGTGAAAATCTACACGGGCCATGCCGCCCAGCTCATAGCCAAGCTATTTTAACTATTAACCACCAATAAAAGAAAATGTCAACATTAACAATTGCAATTGTAGTCGTGTTTGTCATCGGTTATGCCTGCATAGCCCTTGAAAGCGTGACTAAAGTGAACAAAGCGGCCGTGGCCCTGCTCATGTTTGTTGCCTGCTGGGCACTCTACATGGTCGACCCGGCCAGCTACCTGCCCGGCACAGCCGCTGCCGAGATTCTGGGCAAGGTCAACTCCATCATCGAAGCCCACCTGGGCAGCACATCGACCACACTGTTTTTCCTGATGGGCGCAATGACCATTGTCGAGATTGTGGACCAGAACGGCGGCTTCAACTTTGTGCGCAAGGCATTGCACACCGAGTCGAAGCGCGCCCTGCTGTGGAAGATTTCATTCATGGCCTTTTTTCTGAGCGCCATACTCGACAACATGACCACCACCATCGTCATGATCATGGTGCTGCGCAAGCTGGTGGCCGACCACAACGACCGTCTCATCTACGCCTCGCTGGTGGTGATTGCTGCCAATGCCGGCGGTGCATTCTCGCCCATAGGCGACGTGACCACCATCATGCTGTGGAACAAGAGCCTCATCACCTCGGCCGGCGTCATCAAGGAGATATTCATTCCCTCGGTCATTGCCATCGTGGTGCCAGCCATCATCCTGCAATTTTCGCTGCACGGCAAGCTGGCCGCTGCCGGCGGGCCAGCGGTGAACAGCGAGAGCAACGCCTTCACCGACAGGCAGCGCAAGGTCATCTTCTTCCTGGGTGTGGGCGGCTTGATATTTGTGCCCATCTTCCGCTATCTCACCAACCTGCCCCCCTTTGTGGGCATCCTGCTCGTGCTTGCCCTGCTGTGGGTCACCACCGAGCTCTTCTACCGCCACCTGCGCGGCAAGGAGGAGAAAGGATCCATGAACAAGCGCGTGAGCAACGTGCTCTCCAAGATCGACATGAGCACCATTCTGTTCTTCCTGGGCATACTCATGGCCGTGAGCTGCCTTGAAGAGGTGGGCGTGCTGGGCGCCGTGGGCAAGTGGCTCAACCAGGTGTCGGGTGGCAACCACTATATCGTGACCGGCACCATAGGCGTGATATCGAGCATTGTCGACAATGTGCCCCTGGTGGCAGGCTGCATGGGCATGTATCCGCTGGCGGCCACGGGCGACTTTGCCGTCGACGGCATCTTCTGGCAGCTGCTGGCCTACTGCGCCGGCGTGGGCGGCTCGATGCTCATCATTGGCAGTGCCGCCGGCGTCGTGGCCATGGGACTCGAGAAGATAAGCTTCGGATGGTACATGAAGCACATCAGCTGGATCGCCTTCCTGGGCTACATTGCCGGCATATTCAGCTATTTCCTGCTACGCACATTCATCTTCTAAATATATAAGCATCTTACTTTTTCGGCCCGGGGCTGCCCCGGGCACAACCGCCCGGCAGTCGCGACGATTGCCGGGCGGTTTCATTGTGTCGCACACGGCGGCTTGCACGACACAGCCAGAAACAAAGAAGTGGCAACGCCGTCACAGCATTGCCACCTCTTCATTTATTAAGGGAGTTTAGATGTGCTTTTCCCTTGAGTTGAAATCACTTCCTCACCTTGGTCGAGCGAGTCGTGCCATCGCTGTAGGTGTTGACCTCGATGTAGACTTGACCGCTCTCAACATTGGAGGCAGGAACCTCGATACCAGCCACGTTGTAGTACACCGTCTTCACGATTTGGTTGGCATTGTGCACGTCGGTCACGCCGGTGCCTTCGAGCAAGTCAACCGTCCATGGGGCGCTAAACTGGCCGCAGGTGGCAGTGAGCACCACACCTTGGGCTCCAGCCTTGTGCACGGCCTCGTTGCCGGTGATGGTGAGTGCATCGTTGCTCGAGGTCCAGGTCACTCCATCGGGGGTGCCCAGCATCATTGTGCTCGCCACGCCACCGTAGGTGTCGTTGTCGTTGGTGAGCACCACTGCGGCAGCATAGGCGCGCGCGCAGTCGTTGCTTGTGAAGCCAGGTATCACCGGGAAGCTGAACTCATCGAGAGCATCCCAGCCGGCAGCTGCATCGACGCCGCTGGTTGCAACAGCGGTAGGAGACGGCGCAAACTCGGTGAGTGCAGCAAGCTGCTTGACGCTAATAGGCGTAGCCTGGATCGTGTCTTGGGCAAAGGTGCCGAAATCGGTCACATAGTAGGTGTTCTCAACCACATTGGTCGAGTCCCAATTTGCAGGCGTAACGGTGCCCACGATGTTGCCGCTGGTGGTGTCGCCAGGTATCACGCGGCCGGCATTGTAGCAGTTGTAGAAGCTGGTGCCGAGTCTTGTAGCGTTGCCACGCGAGCTCTGGCCCACGAGGCCGCCCACCCCCTTGGTGCCGTTCACGACACCGCGGTTGTAGCAGTTGATGTAGGTAGCCATCGACTGTCCGCCCAGGCCGCCCACGTTGTAGCTGCCAGCGGCATAGCTGCCTATGTTGCCCGTGTTGAAGCAGTTCACCACGTGGGCGATATAGTTGCCATAGCCGTTGATGCCGCCAGCGCCCTGCTTAGAAGTCTGGCAGTTGCCCGAGTTCCAAGAGTTCTGGATCACAACATAGTTGCCCATGATGTTGCCAATGCCCGAGGCGCCAAAGGTGGCGGTTATCTCGCCGGTATTGTAGCAACTGTCGATGGTGCAATAGGCCGGGATGCGGCCGCCTATGCCAGCTGCATAGTTGGTGGCAATGATGCCGCCCGTGTTGTAGCAGTTGGTGACATAGCTGCGCTCGGCCTCCGACTTGGCATCCTCGCTATAGCCGAAGATATTGCCGTTGTAGATACTTGCATCGGCCGTAATCGTGCCCGTGTTGTAGCTGTTCATCACGCGGCTGCCGGGAGTGAGGCAACCCACGAGGCCGGCGGTGGCATAGGTGGTCTTCAACGTGGTGTTGATGTCGGCCACATTGTAGCAGCTGTCGATGTAGAGCGGAGCCTTGTTCTTCGACGTGTAGCCTATGAGGCCTGCAACCGACGATGCACCCGAGAGAGCACCCTCGTTGCCGGTCGAGACGAAGTAGACGGTGCTGGCCGAGTTGCTGTAGGCCTGAATACCGGCTACCTGGGCAGCCTTGCCGGCTGCA
Source organism: Sodaliphilus pleomorphus (assembly GCF_009676955.1). GTDB lineage: Bacteria > Bacteroidota > Bacteroidia > Bacteroidales > Muribaculaceae > Sodaliphilus > Sodaliphilus pleomorphus. The sequence goes on from NZ_CP045696.1 coordinate 971,218, forward strand.
ATCTCGCCCTTGTTGAGGCAAGCATAGTAGTGGCTGCCGTTGCCCACGGCCACAAAGCCTGCCACGTTGCGGGCCGAGGTCGAGGTACCGGTGTAGGCAACCTTGCCGCTGTTGACGCTATTGTTGAAATATACATCATCCTCGGCGTTGGCGGCAAAGCCTGCCACGGCGTCCTTGCTGCTCGACACTGCGGCCTTGTTCTCGCAGTTGTTGAACACGGCATTCTTGTAGGCATAGGCAGCAAAGCCGCCCGTGCTGGCAGCGGTGGTGGTCACAGCCACATTGTTCACACAGTTGTTGAGCACGCCCTTCATTTTGCCCGAGAAGCCGCCGGTGTAGGTCTTGGCCGAGGTCACCGTGCCCTCAAGAGTGAGGTCGTTGACTGTAGCCTTGGCACCGATGAGGGCGATAGCGCCCTGGTAGCTGGCTTTGGGAGTATACTTGATGCCCTTCACCGTGTGACGGGCGCCGTCGAGTGTGCCGTTGAACGAGGTGACACCGTCGTAGGCGATAGCCACAAAGGTGGTGTCGCCAAAGTCGATGTCGTTCATGATCTTCACATACTGGCCTTCAAATGGATTGGTGGTTGCAGCCATGTACTGGGCAAATGCATTCCACTCGCCAGCGCTGTGAATCTGGTAAGGATCGGCCTGGGTGCCGCTGCCTGCCAGTGGCACTGGCGACACAGCCTGCAACAGGTAAGGACGGGTGAAGCCGCCCAGCGTGGCCGTGAGCGTGTCGCCCACCAGCGACGAGGTGGCCGGCACCTTGAGTGTGGTGCCGTCGATAGCGAAGGCCTTGCCTTGAGCCAACTTCCAGGTTGTGCCCTGCACGTTGCTCAGGGTGGCGTTGTGCTGCATCTGCTTCACAGTTTCGCCGTCGGCAGCAGTCAGCACCACTTGAGCGGCCTCAACAGCTACGGCGTCGTTGACAAAGCTCTTGAGCATGGGGTACCTACCCTTGCTGAAGAGCCACAAGCTGTCGGCATAGCCGGCAAGTGCCTTGCCACTGGTGAGCGTGGCGGTGGGCACAGCCTCGGCGCCCGGCATGCCGTCGTTGGCAGCAGCCTGGAGGCCGGTAGCCTGCTTGTCGTAGTAGCAATGCTCATAGGTGCCTATGCTGGCATACCCATTACCACCTATATTGCCTGTGGTTGTCAAGTCTTGAGTGAGAATGGTGCCGTAGTTCAGGCCCTGGTAGATGTCGTTGCAGCCATCGCTCTTGATGGTACCGCTTATCGAGCCCACGAGGCCGCCCACATTGCGGGGAGCGCTCACGAGGCCGGCGTTGACCACATTGCGGAACACGCCGCCCGACGAAGAGCCCGAGATGCCGCCAGCTATGTGGATGCGCGACTCCTTGACAAAGTCGGAGAGCACCTTGGCCTCGACATTGCCCACATTCTCGCAATTCTCGATAGTTCCGCCATTGGTACCCGAGATGCCGCCCACGGTAGTGAAGCCCGTGTAGACGTTGCCGGCATTGAGCGAGTTCTTCACCACTGCGCCCTTGCAGTTGCTACCCACGATGCCGCCCACAGTGCCGCTATAGCCATATATGGTGGCATAGTTGCGGCAGTTGTCGACAGTACCCCAGTTGTAGCCCACAAAGCCGCCGGCAAAGCCCCACAGCTCGATTTGGCAGTCGGCAGCCAGGGTGAGGTTCTTGACCACGCCCATGGCGTCGGTCTGGCCTATGAAGCCCTTGTAGATGCAGCTCTTGGTGCCATTGCCCGTTTCAGGCTCGCCCTGCGGGTGGTCTTTCCACTGCACATACTCGAGTTTCATGTTGTGGATGGCATGGCCGCCGCCGTCGTAGGTGCCGGCAAAACGAGAATAGGTGTAGTTGGTGATTTGGTTGCAGATGCCCACAAAGGCGGTATCTTTCTCCAGGTCGATGTCGGCCGTCTGCAAGAAGTATACACCAGGATAGTACTGGCCCACCTTGGTAGTGAGTTCGCTCAGCTTGATGAGGTCGGCCTTGTTCTTAATCAGGAATGGAGACTCCTTCTTGCCCGTGCCCTCGAAGAAGCGCGGGGCAACCTTGAGCACAAAGAGGCGCGGAGTGATGGCCATGTCGTTGGGGTTGTAGATGACCAGGGTATCGGTGCCGAAGGTGCCGTTGAGCTTGAGGGTGGTGCCCTCGATGGTCACATTGGCGCCCTTGTCGGAGAGCTTCCCGCCCTCATACACCTTGGCCACGCTGTTGCCCAGCAGGTAGAAGGTGGCGTTGTTGGCCACATAGTTGGCATTGTCGGGGAAGTCGGCGTCGAGCTTCAGCACCGAGGCGCCTTGTTGAGCCACGGCGTTGTCGTCGATGCCCTTGAGGCGTGGATAGAAGTTCTGAGTGAACGTCCACTTGTCGGCCGGGAAGCCCTTGGGGCCGTTGGCGCTGGTGAGGTCGCTGGTGAGCACGCGGTAGTGCTGGCTCTTGAGGTCGACCATCTGCTGGTCGAAGTACACATTCTCGACCGTGGGCGACGAGCCAGCTTCGATGGTGCCCAGCGTCTCACGCACTTCGGTTTCGGGCACATACTGGTAGGTCTCGGCATTGAGACGGCCGGTAAAGTAGCAGTTCTTCACGGTCGACTGCACAGTGTCGTTGCCTTGGGCAGTCGAGTTGACATACGGCTTCAACAAACCGGTGATGCCGCCACACTGGCGCGACGAGGTCGAGCGCACGTGGCCCGTGGCATAGCTGTTGAGCACGGTGCCTTGCAGCACGCCCACGACGCCGCCCACACCCGACTTCGAGTCGAAGCCGTAGACATTGGCCACTGCAAAGCAGCCGTCGACTGTGCCTTTATACACCTGGCCCACAACGCCGCCCAGATAGAGGTTGCTGTGGGTAGAGCCGTCGACGGTGCCGGTGAAGTAGCAGTTGGTGACCTTGGCGTCGGCATTGTAAGCCGTGCCCACAATGCCACCGGCCGTGTAGGTGTCGGTGGGGCCTGCAGCTTTCACTGTGCCCTTGGCCCAGCAGTTGTCGATGTGACCGTAGGTCTCGCCGGCGATGCCGCCATTGATGCCGCCTGTGCTGGCGATGGTACCCTCAAAGGTTGAGTTCTTCACATTGTTGCCCAGGGCCACGATGCCGCCCGAGCCAATGCCCTCGCTGGTGATGGTGCCCGTCACGTGGCAGTTCTCGATGTTGCCGTGGTCTTGGTAGCCCACTACACCGGCTGTATAATAGTACATCGAGGAAACTTTTACATTTTTAAGGGTCAGGTTCTTAATCACACTGGCCGTGTCGGCACAGCCGAAGAGGCCGGCATAGCCCTTGACGCCCGTGTTCACGTTCAAGCCCGTGAGGGTGTGGCCGTTGCCGTCGAAGGTACCCGAGAAGCGCTGGGTCCAGGCGTTGCCTATCGGGGTGAAGCGATAGCCCGACATGTCGATGTCGTTCTCCACTCTGAAGTACTTGCCGTTGAACGACTTGGTGTGGAACGTGTAGGGACCGCCATAGGTCTGGTCGGGATCGTTGTTCACCTTGTCGGCCAGCAGGATGAGGTCGTCGAGGGTCTTGATTTTCCACGGGTTGGCCTCGGTGCCCTCGCCTTGCCACTCGGTGACAACGAGTTGCGGGATTGCAAAGTCGAAGTTGGCAGTGACGGTGCCGTCGAGCAACTTGCCCGTGTAGTACTTGTTGGTGCTCAGCATGATCCAGTTGCCCCAGCTGAGCTGGTTGCCGTTCACCTTGCCCACGATGGTGGAGCCAGTGGTCTTGCCCGTCGACCAGTCGGCCGGCAGGGTGTAGAAGTTGCCCATCGTGGAGCCGCCCTCAAACACGAGTTGCTGGTCGATGGAGAGCGTGGAATCGGCCTTGAGCACGACCTCGATGGTCTTGCCGTGGTTGCCGAAGTTTTTCACCGTGACCAGGTTCTTGCCCGTCTGGGCCACCACCACGTTCCAATCATAATAGGTGGTGTCGCTCGCATCGTTGATGTACTTGACGCGCATCTGGCCGTTGGCTTTCTCTATCTCGGTATCGTAGCCGGCATACAAGATGTTGCCAGCATTTTTACCGCTCTTCACAAAGATGGCCCACATGCCGTCGAGCGTGATGGTGCCGTTGTCGTCGATCGTACCCGTGATGGGCGTGTCGTAGTCGGGCTCGGCTGCGCTGGTGACTGTGGCCAGGTCCATCTCGCCGTAGGTGTTGTGGGTGTAGGCATACTGGCTCGGAATCGAAATCGTCTTCTGGGTCAGGTTGACGCCTGCTTTCACGTTCACACCGCCCAGCCAGAAGTTGGAAATCAAGATCGAGTCGTTGCCCACAGGCGAAATCTCGGTCGAGCTGCCTCCGGCGCCGTTGGTGGAGATGAGCGATCCGTAGGTCATCACGCCTTTACCCGCCAGGTCGGTCACGCTGGCAACAGCCCGCTTGCGGGTCGCCTTGCGTGCCGGGTGCCGGGTGATAGCACCAGGCTTCAACACCGCATTCTTGACCACAGTAGCCTGTTGAGCATCGCCCGATACCTGCACAGCAGCGGGGTCGAGCTCTTGCCCGCCCTTCTGCATGTCGACCGCAGCGAGATCAACGTTCTGAGCCCAAGCCATCGATGTTGCCATTGCTCCAAAAAGCAGAAGCAAGGTAGTGACTTTTCTCATAAGCATTTTTTACATGGGGGGATTGATTTTTATAGTTCAGCCTGCCGGATTGGACGGCGCGCACCCCCGTTTTTAGACACGCTACCCAGTTGCCAGCCGACTTGGTTAATGCTTTCAGTAATTTAACAATTTAATATACTCATAACTGAATTATCGCAAAAGTATCACATTTTTCTGTTAATTACAAAAAAATTTTAAGCAAAAAATAAAAAAACATTTGGAGTAACGATTCTATTCAATAGCGCACTCGCGTGTGCATCGCCCGCCACCCTACCTGGCGAGCATCTTCACCCGCTGGCAAGTGCCATCGGTGTAGCGCGTGACCTCGATGTTGACGCCTGGCACGGGCGTGGGGCTCACGAGGCCCGCAGGGGTCACATAGGTCACACTGCCCGCTGTGGCAACAGGGGCAACAGGGGCAACAGGGGCAACGGCGCTGGCCTCGGTGGCCAGCGTGTAGCGGGCGATGTAACCGCCCGGGTTCCACTGGTAGATGTAGACGCTGGCCGAGTCGCGGGGCTCGGCGTTGAGCCAGTTGAGCCGGGTGGTGCGGCCGGTGAACGCATTGTCGTGGCGAGCCACCACCGTCACTGTTGAGCCGTCGATCTCGCCAGTGGCGGTTGCACCCAGGCGGGCCACAACGAAGCCATCGTTCCAGTTGGGACTGCTCGAGAGCATCACATAGTTGGCCCCGGCAAGGGCAAAGGCGCCAAAGCCGCACGAGGTGCCGCACACTTGCTCGCCCAGCTGAAGCACATCGATGGCCTGCGCGCCCGTCACCGAGTCGCAGTCGTCGAGCATGAAGTCGACAGGGTTGCGCGTGGGGTTCACATAGGTGTAGTGGGTCGTGCCGTCGGCTGCACGCCAAGCCTCAATCACATCCTCGGCCCCGGTGTGCAGCTGTGCATCGCCCTGCAACCGAGCCACAAACCGGTGGTCGATGTTGAAGTGGCGCTCCAGCCTGCCCTCCTTGAAGTGCATCGCATAGATGCGGTCCTCGTTCATCGAGGTAATCATGAGCGTGCCGCCCTCGCTCGAGAAAATGTCGCCCGAGGCGGTACCAAAGTAGTCGGTGCGCAGCGCCGGGCAGTCGGCAGGCAGGGTGACGTCGGTCACCATCGATCCATCGGCCTTGATGAGCCTGAGCTCGGGCGTGTCGACTCGCAGGGCAAGCGGGTACTGACCCAGGCGCACAATCATGTTCATGGCCCAGTCGTGGGTGAAGTTGCTGCCCAGGCCAGTGGCATAGCACAAGCCCGTGGCACCGTTCTGGTCGTAGACTGCAATGCACTGGCTGCCGGCATTCTTGTTTTGAATGTAAAAGCGGTTGTTGTGCCCGAAGCCCTGGCGCATGTCGACCCACCCGTCGTTGTCGTAGGGGCACACGCCAGTATATTTCCAGTCCTGGGCAAGCGTCATGCCGCCAGTCGTGGAAACAACCGTCACGGCACTGGCAGCGACACAAGCCGCCAGGCCCAGGAGCACTACCGCCCATGTCAACCCTGCCTTGCTCATAGCACCGAAAGCCCCACCCTAAGTCGATTATTTCATCATCTTGGCCGTCGAGGTCGAGCCGTCGGTGTAGGTGGTGACCACCAGGTTGAAGCCCCTGTGAGGCCCGTTGCTCTCGGCACCCTGCAGGTTGTAGTAGTGCGTGCCAGCCACCGTCTTAGTGGCCGTCACGGCATCGACGGCCGTGGAGATGCCAGGCGAGAGCAGGCGCAGGGGGTAGACGGCTACATTGGTGTAGCCGTCGGGCAACACGCCGTTGTCGCCCGAGTCGAAGCCCTCGTCCTCGCGGCTGGGCGCGTAGTTGAAGTCGCCGTCAAAGCCCGGATCGATGTCGAGCGAGACCTTGCTGCCCGTGCTGAACTCCACAATCACGGCCACATCATAGGCCCAGCGCACGTTGAACACGTCGTTGGGGTCGGTCATGGTGAGCGTGGTGCCGTCCCAGGTGTTGCCCTCCCACAGGCGCATGTCGACAGCCACGCTGCCCGCCAGGTTGTGGCCGTTTTGCCAGGTGCCGCCCACGAGCTGCTTGCGTGCCGGCACATGAAACTTGCCATCGGCGCCCCACACGGCATATTGCAGCTTGGCATACTCCAAGTTCTTGGGCTTGACCAGGAACCACGTGTCTTGCTTCACAAAGTGGGCCGGGCAATAGGCGTTGCACACGGTGGCGTAATCGGTCACAGCCTCGCCCACCACGGGGTAGCCCTTGCTGTCGTATTGCGTCAAGTAGGCTTCGACGTCGATATAGAGCCCGACCGGCCCGGTGGGCGTGCTCGCCATGTTGACACGGCCGCTCACGTTGGTAATCCTGTGGCCAACAAAGGGGGTGGCATCATAGCCGCTGGGAAACACGATTTTCACCCAGTTGCTCTGGTCCATCTCGGTGACGTCCTGCGTGGCGTCGTAGGCGTCGTAGAGATGATGGCTGGCAATCTGGTCGACGGTGGGCACCGACTTGTTGAGGTAGCGGTTGTCGTCCTTGGCCCAAAGCACATTTTTAAACAATGGCGACACATACACGCCCGTGAGCGCGTCGGTCAACGTGTAGAACTCGCCGGCCGTACCCGTCTGGATAAGGCTCCTGAGCGACAGCGACGGCACATCGCCCGCACCAGCAGCGGTGCTCCACGACGTGGCAAGCAGGGCCAAGGAAAATAGTGTAGTATAAAGTTTCTTCATTTTCACTTTTTTAAAAAGCAAAACAAGGAGACAGGGCCTTGCCTGCCTCCTGTAATTTTCACACAGTTATTATTTCACAGTGTTGTTCTCGAGCGTGAGGTGGAAGAGGTCACGCTTGGTGTCGCTCTCAAAGATGTAGGGCTCGCGATCGGCCTTCGACGAGCTGCCCTCGGCGCAATTGACGAAGGCCGAGTTCTTTATGGTCACGACCACATCGCTTGCCAGTGTGCCAAACACTACACCGGGCTTCTCGGTCACATTCTTGAAGGTGCACCCGTCGACGATCACGGTGCCCACCTTGGTACCATACTGCTCGTGCACCTTGATCGCACGGTAGCCGGTAAAGGTGCAACCGTCGAAGGTGGCGTTGCCGTTGGCCACCCAGGGATTGTACTCTTCACTCGGCGTTTTGCGCTTGGCGTTGCCGTCGGCCACAAAGTTGCAGTTGATGAAGGTGGCATTGTTGCCCGTCATCATCACACCGTCGGTGATGTCGCAATCCAGAAACTTCATGTCGCCGCCCAGCTCCAGATAGGCAAACTCCCAGGCGTCGTTGCCATTTTCAGCCTCATAGCGTGTGTCGTCGTATAGGGCGATGTTCTTGAAGGTCATTGCCACGCCGTTGGGCTCAATGCCCCACACGCCGCTGCCGGTGATAGTGACCTTGTTCTTGTTTTCGCCTATCACAATCACACTCTTGGTAGCGATGGTATTGCCGGCCCGCTTGTTGCCAAACATCGAGCCATACTCAGCATGGTTCCACACGGCCTCGGTGTTGCCTTTTATCATGATCACGGCCTTCTCGGGCTGGTCGTTGTTGATTTTTTCGATCACCTGCTGGAGCGAGTTAGTGCCGTCAACATAGTAGTAGTTGTAGTCGGGGTTGTCAAATACGGGGTCGATGACCACGTTGAAGTTCACCTTGTCGGTCAACAGGTTGCCCAGTATGTTGGTGCGGTGGTTGGACTGCACGGGCACGTTGGCCACGCTCATCTTGTTCACCTCGGTATCGCCGGCATACACGGCCAGTGTGGTGGTGACGAGGCCGCTCTCGGTCGTGATTTGGGTGTCGGCCATGCGCACCTGGCCTGGCACGAGCAGGTAGTTCATAGCCAGCCACTTGTAGTTGGTGCCGCCGACGACCAGATCCTTGCTTTCGCTCGGCACAGGGGCCAGGGCATAGGTCACGGCCACGTCGCCCGAGGCCTGGCCGGTGGTGAGGTCGAGCACATTGGCTGCTTTCTCCACCGTCACCAGGGTCTTGGTCACCTCGGTGCCGGCTTTCTTGGCAGCCTCATAGTCGTCGAGGTTGTCGCCGTAGTTGAGCTGGGCAAACGGGCGGTAGATGGTCACCGTCTGGTCGCTGGCCGATGTGCCCACGGTCACATCCTTCTTCACGCCATAGAAGGCGTCGTCGTTGTCGACATTGGAGGCGGCTTGCGTGTAGTCGATGTTCACCTTCGTGCCGTCGTCGCTCAGCGTGTAGCACTTGGCCTCGGGCGACTGTGCCCAGAACGAGAAGTCATATTTCACGCCTTTCACCAGTTTGAAGGTCACGGTGGCCTTCAGGCCGCTGAAGGTGGCCGTTTGTTGCTGCACCCTTTTCCCATCTTTGTAGGCAAAGGCAGTGAGGTTGACGGCCTTGGTGCCGTCGGAGATGGCACGCGAGTCGTTGCCATTCTGCAGGTTAACGGTGAAGGTCACGGTGTCGTCGCCTTGCGCTGCGGGCTCATCGCTCGAGCAGGCGGCTGTGCTGAGCAGCAATGCTGCCAGAGCACTGAAAAACAAAAACTTTTTCATGGGGAAAAATTGATGATTTTATATGTATAGAATTTAAAACAAATCTTGCCCGTCCCCGCAGTCATGGGCATGGAGCGGGCAAGACTTAATAGCGATGGCCTGTCGCGATTATTCAATCTCGGTCTTTTTCATCGTGTTGCCGCTCTCGGTGGTGCGGGTGAGTGTGATGTTGGCATTGAGAATGCCACCTTGCTCGCGGTCGCCAACGATAGCATCGATGCTGGTAGCGCCACGCCTTGTGGCCCAAATGCCATCGATAGTGGTACCGGTCACCGTGCAGTCGGTGAGGATCACCTTGCCCACGGGGCGACCTATCATGCCGGCAACGTAGCCCGACTCATTAGCCAGTGCAACATTGCTCACGTGGCACTTGCTCACGTGGCAATTGGTGGCGTCGACAGTGCCGTTTGTCCCCACAAAACCTACCAGGACTGCATCGGCGCGTACGCCCTTAATGGTGCAATTGGTGGCTTTCACATTTTTCAAGGTCACTGTTTTTCCACTCTGCACATCACCTATGACGACACCAACATAGCCACCATCGGCAGACTCGTTGGTTATGTTGATGTTGCTGAAATTGATGTCGTGCACATTGATGTTGCATGCAAGGAAGTCACCACTGAAAAGGCCTGAAGTGTAGCCCTTTCCCGCAGGAAGCGGAACAATAGTGGCATTCATAAACTTGTGCCCGTTGCCGTTAAGCTCCAGCGTAGAGGCGCTGCCTGGATAGAAAGGAGTAAAATTGTGGCCAGCAAAGTCAATGTCACTGGTGAGAGCAATGTTATTCTTATTGTTGCCATTTTTGACAATCCAGACCCACTCGGCTGCTTTACTCACTTGATAAACGCCGTCGAGCAGCTTGGGCTCGGTGAGAGTGGTGCCGTCCCAGGCAGGAACGTTGTAGTCGGGGTTGTCAAATACGGGGTCGATGACCACGTTGAAGTTCACCTTGTCGGTCAACAGGTTGCCCAGTATGTTGGTGCGGTGGTTGGACTGCACGGGCACGTTGGCCACGCTCATCTTGTTCACCTCGGTATCGCCGGCATACACGGCCAGTGTGGTGGTGACGAGGCCGCTCTCGGTCGTGATTTTGGTGTCGGCCATGCGCACCTGGCCTGGCACGAGCAGGTAGTTCATAGCCAGCCACTTGTAGTTGGTGCCGCCGACGGTCAACTCCTTGCTTTCGCTCGGCACAGGGGCCAGGGCATAGGTCACGGCCACGTCGCCCGAGGCCTGGCCGGTGGTGAGGTCGAGCACATTGGCTGCATTCTCCACCGTCACCAGGGTCTGGGTCACCTCGCTGCCGGCGGCCTTGGCAGCCGCATAGTCGTCGAGGTTGTCGCCGTAGTTGAGCTGGGCAAACGGGCGGTAGATGGTCACCGTCTCGTCGCTGGCCGACTTGCCCACAGTCACATCCTTCTTCACGCCATAGAAGGCGTCGTCGTTGTCGACATTGGAGGCGGCTTTCGTGTAGTCGATGTTCACCTTCGTGCCGTCTTCGCTCAGCGTGTAGCACTTGGCATCGGGCGACTGTGCCCAGAACGAGAAGTCATATTTCAAGCCTTTCACCAGTTTGAAGGTCACGGTGGCCTTCAGGCCGCTGAAGGTGGCCGTTTGTTGCTGCACCTTTTTCCCATCTTTGTAGGCAAAGGCAGTGAGGTTGACGGCCTTGGTGCCGTCGGAGATGGCTCGCGAGTCGTTGCCGTTCTGCAGGTTAACGGTGAAGGTCACGGTGTCGTCGCCTTGAGCTGCGGGCTCATCGCTCGAGCAGGCGGCTGTGCTGAGCAGCAATGCTGCCAGAGCACTGAAAAACAAAAACTTTTTCATGTTGCGTTTTTTTTTTATTAATACTATTTTTAATCACCTGATATTTGATGATGTTTCGTTTACTTGGGGAGCGCCGGCTTGCAACTTACTGGCAAGCTGGCTGAGCACAATCACCGTGCGGCGGTTGCGCTTGTAGGGCACGCTGGGCACTGCAATCGTAGTGATGGCCTTGGCAGTGCCGCTGGTCATCGCCAGGGCCACTTGGCTCAGCATGGAGGTAGACGGCGCGGGAGGCGCCAGCACATAGCCCATCGAGAGCCACACATACTGGCTGCCGTCGAGCACCAACATGGGCGTGTGCCTATAAGAGCCGTCGGGCTGCAAGGTTGATACCGTGGGCACGGGAGCGCTGGCGAGGCTTACGGGCTGGGAGGTGGGGGCCGAGACCTCGCCCGTCAAGAGATTGAGCCGGGTGTAGAGCCCGGCCGGGAGGGTGAAGCCCGTAGCTGTGACAGGCGATGTCGAGCGCACTACACGCTCCCACTCATCGGGAGCCACGACAAAATCGACTTGGGCCAGCGGGCGCACGAGGGTGACGGCCTGCATGGCAGTCGAGGCGCCCACCGTGTAGCTATCGATGTGCTGGAAGAAGGCATCGCGCGAGTCGTCGTTGGCCGTGCCGCTGTAGTCGACCGCAACGGCGGTGTAGTCGTTGCTCAAGGTGTAGCACGTGGCACTGGGCGACTGGGCCCAGAAGGCAAAACGATAGGTCACGCCCTCGACCAGGTTGAAGGTGACACTGCCTTGCAGGTCGGTCATGAGGCCCGAGCGCACTTGCACTGCCTTGCCGCTGGCGTCGTAGGCCACGGCCTCGAGCCGTGTGGCCTGGGAGCCGTCGCTCAAGGCGCGGCTATCGATGCCGTCGAGACGCACTTTGAAGGTAACCTGCTTGCTGCCGGCTGCCGGCTGCACATCGTCGCCGCCCGCGCACGCCGTGACAAGCAAGGCGAGTGCCAGAATGGCCGATGCAATCATGTGGTCGGATAGGCGCGACATAGTCATTTCCTCTCTATATGGGTTAAACGATGATGCCCGGCTGCTGCTTTCCAGGCCGGAGCGGCGCCGACGTTGTTGTCGGTGGTGTCGAAGTCCTGGTCGATAACCACGTTGACGTGCACCTCGGCAAGCGTGCCGGTGAGTATGATATTGGTGCGGTGGTTGCCCTGCACCTTCTTGTTCGACACCTCGTAGGGACCCAGCACGGTGCCGTCGAGGCACTTGATGGTGAGCCGGGCATCGATGAGAGAGGGCTGTGCCGTCGAGGTGAGGAAGTAGTCGAAGGCCAGCCACCTGAAGTTTTTATAGTCCTCGCTCGCCGCGTCGTAGATGTGGGTGAGCTGCTCGGCAGGTTGCAGGGCATAGTCAAAGGTGGGTTGCGAGTAGTTGTCGAGTTGCACCGGGGCGCCCTCGAGCAGGCCGAAGCGGTTGTAGGCCTTGCTCACGCTCACCTTGACCAGAGCCCCGTCGATGTCGACGCCAGCCTCTTTCATTTGCCGCACCAGCGCTGGGTCGATGGCCCAGTTGAGCTGGCACAGTGCACGGCGCAGCACAATCTTGCGGGTGACGGTGGTGCCGTCGGCGGCAACGGTCACATTCTTCTCAAGGCTATAGAAGGCATCGCGCAGGTCGTCGTTGCCGGCCACGGGCTTGCGCTCGCTGCCATAGTCGAGCGAGACGGTGCTGGCGCTGCTGGGGTCGTAGACGGTGACACCCTTGGCCTGGGCCCAGAATGCAAAGCTATAGGTGTGGCCGGCGGTGAGGGCCACGGTGACCGAGGCCTCGCCCGTAGGGTCGAAGGCGACGTTGTGCCGGTTGAGGGCGGCAATGTTGTTGTTATTCTCGTCGTAGACATAGAAGAAGAGCTCGTTGGCCTTGGTGCCGTCGGCAATGGCACGCGCGTCGATGCGGCTGGGCAGCTGGGCCTTGAAGGTCACCTCCACCGTCTTCTCGGGTGCAGGCTCGGGCTCGGCATTGCTGCTGCACGATGCAAGCCCCCTGGCCATGAGCATGATGGCCAGTGCTGCCGATATGTTGAAAAGTTTTTTCATTATAGTTATGTTAATGCTATCGTTTCAATTTCATTAGGCGGCCAGCAGGTGTCAATAATACACATCGATGTCGCCGTCAAAGCCAGGGTCGATGCCTATGCCACCCGTGTTGGCCGTGTGGGTGAGGAAACTGCCCCTCACCACAGTGAGGCCGCCGCGCTTGAGCGGCACCTCGAGGGCTGTGGTGCGGCCCGTGAGCTTGCCCTCCTCGTTGTAGAGCCCCACAAGCACGTTGACACTACCCTCGTCGCCGTTCACCATCACATAATCGTAGCCCAGCGTGGCGCTGCCTGTGCCCTGGGTGCTCATCTCGCTCAAGGTCGACACAAATTGCTTGCCGGTGACCGAGTTGAAAGGCAGGTTGCGAAACAAGTTGAAGTTGCTGGGCAAGAAGCCGTTGTAGAGAAACACCACGCGATAGCCGCTCTTGTCCTTGTCGACAAACTTGTTGTAGTCGGTGGCTACATACTTGAACTTGCCCACAGGCGGAGTGAGATTGACGGTTGAGGCGATGACACGGGTGCTGTCGGTCGCAGGCACGTGAAACTCGATGCTGCCCGTGCCACAATAGCACAGCTTGGTGTCGTCGCTGCCTGTGCTCAGGGCCAGGGGGGTGAGCTCGACGTCGGAGAAATCGCTGCAGTCGTAGTACCTGTCGGCCGTCGAGCCGCGCCGGGTGTAGTCGGCCCATGCCAGCAGCTTGTAGCGTCCGCTGGGCAGCTTGAAGCGGCAACGGGTGTCGAGCGAGGCCGCGACCGGGCCTGTGGCCACCATCTGGGCGGCTGGCACAGTGGCACAGTCGCCGTTGCCGTCGACGGCGTAGGCCCGCACGATGTAGCGCACCCCCATCGTATCGCTCTCGATGGCACGCGCGTCGTAGTCGATCTCTCGGTAGGGCGTGAGCTCGGTACTGGGGAAGTGAAGGGTGACCTCGACTGTGGCAGGGCCATAGTCGACTTGTGGCTCGTCGCCACCGCCACTCTTGCACGACGACAGCAACACGGCCAAGAACACACTTGCAATAGCTACAACGGCAATATTTCTATTCAATTCACACAAATTACAAAAACATGTTTCAAGGCAGGCCTTTCCTAATGGGTATAGTATTAATAGCGCTTTGATAGCTAATCTCGGTAGTACCAGAAGGTTAACAAGAGCTAAAACAGCAATTTAGGCCTACTTTTTCCATTTGCAAATATATGTAAATATCCCTTAACAGCAAAATTACAAGTTAATTTTTTATTATAATCTCAAAAAAAAAAGCTTCATTTATTAGTCGATAGCTGGCTTAAATCTCATTTGTGACAGGCACTCGACAAGGGTAAACATTATTTTTATGCTACTGTGTGTTTTTGGCCCTGCCCAAATTAGGCCGCAGGGTCTACCCTATATATTAATAGGTGTCGCGGTACCATTGCAGGGTCTTGTAGTAGGTTTCGTTCACCCCAGGCGAGGTGCCCGGTATGTACACCGACAGGCCCGAGTAGCGCACGGGGTCGATGGTGAGCGTGTCGAAGATGCGCAGTGTGGCCGCCTTGTAGCGCACAGCGGCGGCATAGGCTTGGCCAAGGGCGGCTTGAAGCGACGGCGGGGCAATAGCCTGCTCATATTGCAAGAAGTCGAACAAAAAGCGGTAGCCACCCATGTTGTAGCACTGCAGGCCCCGCGTGCTCTCAAGCGGCACAGCGCTGGCGTGCACTTGCCGGCACACTGCGGCCAGCCGGTCGAGCTGGCTGCAGTCGACGAGCGACAGGGCCATCGTCTGCTCGCTGCCGCTGCGTGCGGCGTAGTGGCTGTAGACGGCCTGGCAGGCATCGACGAGGCGGGTCGAGTCCTGGCACAAATAGGGCAAGGCCACGTCATAGGGCATGCCCGTGCCCGGTATTTCGGTGGGACTGCCCACAAAGTAGCGCGTGGCGTGCCGCAACTCATAGGCCACCTCGATGCTGCCAAAGTAGCACACGTCGGCATATATCCACTCAAACTGCCCCGCCGGCAGCGCGCTGGCCAGCACATCGAGGGGCATGGTGTGGCCGTTGTCGATGGCAAACTCGCGGCGCCGCACGGCGCCCTTGGTGGTGAGACTCTTGGCCCACCCCGAGGCGTGCGACCACAGCACAAGCCCGTAGCTGTGTGCCGGAGCCAGGGCTGCAACATCGGCCACAACCTGGCTCATGCGCTCACGAGTCACCGAGCTGCCAGGGGCGGCATCGTAGGCCTTGAGCCCGCGGTGCTGCGCAACGGCGCCCTTGCCCCGTACAATCTCGAAGAGCTCGGGCTGTGGCTCGTCGACGCTCACGCGGTACACCAGCAGGCGGCAACCGCCCAGCGCGCCGGCAGCCACAGCCTTGTCCATCTCGGCCAGGTCCTCGTCGTCGTGGTCGAGAGAGCCCATGCTGTTGGTGGCCACCATGTAGACCAGTATCGTGCGCCGGGCCAGGGCCGGCTGGCTCGGCTCGTGGCTGTCGCTGCTGCAGCCGGCAAGCGGGGCCAGCAGCACCAGGGCAACTGCAAACGTTAAGAGAATGTTACGCTGTATCATGGCTGCAACTGTTTTTTCCTTTTTATCTTTGTCACAAAGTTATAAAACATGTCTTAGATGACAAAAAAAACAGCAAAACACAGTTATAATTGCAAGAAAGAATTAAAAAAGTTTTGCATTTGTCTACATCATTTATTAATTTTGCTTTGTTCGAAATTTATTCCCAATTATTTCGAAACACTGCACGACGAATTAACCAACTTACTAAACAATATAAATTTTTATAACAACTTAAGCATTATGAGATTAAAACAAGCCCTAAGAACCGTTTGGTTGCTTGCCCTGCTTGTGATAGCGACAGCAATGTCGGCACAGACGCGGGTCACGGGTACCGTGTATGAGCCCGACGGCAAGACGCCCATGATAGGCGCCACCGTCATGGAGAAAGGTACCAAAAACGGAACAAGCACCGATGTCGACGGTCACTTCTCTCTCAAAGTGACTGGAAAGAGTCCAGTATTAGTCATTAACTCGGTGGGATACAAACGCCAGGAGGTGAAACCCACGGGCGGCACAGTAACCGTGAGGCTCGAGGAATCGAGCACCATGCTCAACGACGTGGTGGTGACCGCACTGGGCATCACCCGCGAGCAGAAATCGCTGGGCTATGCCGTGTCGAAGGTCGACAACAGCGAGCTCACCAAGACGCAGAGCGGCAACTGGCTGAACTCGCTCAACGGCAAGGTCGCCGGTCTGAGCATGACAGGCGCCAGCAGCGGCCCCACCAGTACCATGCGCGTGGTGCTGCGTGGCGACCAGTCGCTCAACTACGGTGCCAACGAGGCCCTCTTTGTGGTCGACGGCGTGCCCATCACATCGGAGGGCACCTCGTCGGGCAGCGGGTCGAGCTACAGCAACAACGACGCCCCAGTCGACTTTGGCAACGCCGCAAGCGATATCAATCCCGAGGACATCGAGAGCGTGAGCGTGCTCAAGGGCCCGGCAGCAACGGCCCTCTACGGCAGCCGCGCCGCCAACGGCGCCATCATCATCACCACCAAGAGCGGGCGCTCCAAGAAAGGGGTGGGTGTGACCATCAACAGCTCGGTCGTGTTTGAAAAGGCTGGCTACTTCCCCGACTTCCAGTCAACCTACGGCCCTGGCAGCGACCTGGGCTACACCCCCTTCAGCATGTGGAGCGTCGATGCCGACCATGCCAGCGACGGCATTGCCCAGTCGCGCCACTACAGCCGCTACGGCTTCGGCGAGAAATATGACGCCAACCAGATGCGCTACCTCTACCAGAGCTACGACTGGGACACCGGCATGTACACCAAAATGCCCTGGGTGTACCAGAAAGACTGGTACACCGGCATCTTTGAGACCGGCACCACGTGGAACAACACCGTCACCGTCGACGGCAGCAACGGCAAGGGCAGCAACGCCCGCCTGAGCATCACCGACACCCACAACGACTGGATACTGCCCAACACCGGCTACCAGAAGCAGACGGTGAACTTCTCGGGCACCACGCAGCTCAACAAGTGGATAAAGCTCAATGCCAAGGCAACCTACACCCGCAAGCAGAGCGACAACATGCCTGTGATGGGATATGGCGCCTACAACCCCCTCTACCTGCTGGCATGGGGCTTCTCGTGCAACCCCATGCAGGTGTACCGCGACGAGTACTTCAAGGGCCGCTACACGCCTGCCAACGTGGAGGCCGGCATGATCGTGAACCCTGCCAGCTACTACAACCCCTACCGCTCGCTCTATGAGGAGCTCAACGCCAACGAGAAAAACCGCATATACGGCAACGTCTCGGTCAACATCAACCTCCCGGTCAAGGGTCTCACGCTCGACCTGCGCACCGGTCTCGACATGGACGACGAGTTCCGCCAGTTGCAGCGCCCCTACTACTCGCCAGGCCACAACAAAGG
Source organism: Sodaliphilus pleomorphus (assembly GCF_009676955.1). Taxonomy (GTDB): domain Bacteria; phylum Bacteroidota; class Bacteroidia; order Bacteroidales; family Muribaculaceae; genus Sodaliphilus; species Sodaliphilus pleomorphus. The sequence continues at coordinate 988,619 of NZ_CP045696.1, forward strand.
CTACTACCGCGAGCAGACGATACGCGACTACGAGTACAACCACGACTTCTTGCTGCGCTATGTGAACAACAGCTGGGTCAACAAGCGGCTGGGCTTCAACGTGGCCTTTGGCGGCAACGCCATGACCCGCAAGTGGTATCGCAGCTACATCACCCTCGACGAGCTGGGCGAGGAGGGTGTGTACAATGCCAACAACACCCCCATAGGCATCAACCCCACTCCCTACAACTACCACGCCAAGAAAATCGTGAACAGCTTCTACGGCTTCGCCTCGCTGAGCTGGGACGACACCTACTATCTCGACATCACCGGCCGCAACGACTGGTCGAGCGCACTGGGCCGCGGCAACTGGTCCTACTTCTACCCCAGCGTGAGCGCCAGCATCCTGCTCGACAAGGCCCTCAAGCTCAAGAACAAGGCCTGGTGGGTCGACATGCTCAAGATGCGCCTCTCGTGGGCCAACGTGGGTAACGACACCAGCCCCTACACCCTGACCGACACCTACAGCCGCAGCGCCACCTATCCCGGCGGCTACAGCCTGCCCGGCTCGATGGCCAACCCCCTGATCAAGCCCGAGAACGTCGAGAGCTGGGAGCTTGGACTTGAAACCATGTTGTTCAAGAACCGCCTGGGTCTCGACCTGGCCTTCTACAGCTCCAGCACCACCGACCAAATCATCTCGGCAGCCACCGACCCCATCATAGGCGCCTCGTCGCGACTGGTGAACGCCGGCAAGATCAGGAACCGCGGCATCGAGATATCGACCCACATCGTGCCCGTGCGCGCCCGCAACGTGGAGTGGAGCATGGACATCAACTGGAGCCGCAACTGGAACAAGCTCGTTGAGTACAGCGACGGCTGGGACCCTGCCACCCCGTTGCAGCTGGCTGCCAACGGCACCACGATAGGCAACCGCGTCTACATCTACTCCTTTGTGGGCCATGAGATGAACGTGATATATGGCAAGGGCTACCAGCGCGCTCCCGAGGGAGCCACCTACACCGACGCCGAGGGCAACACCCACGACTGCTCGGGCGCCATCCTGGTCAATCCCAAAAACGGCTACCCGCTGCTCGACACCAAGGCCGACCGCCGCATAGGCCGCGTGAACCCCATGTGGCGCGGTGGCATGACGCAGACGGTGAAATTCTTCGACTTCACCTTCAGCGCCACCTTCAGCGCCCAGTATGGCGGACACGCCTTCTCGGTCACCAACTTCGCCCTGGGCTACCAAGGCAAGCTCAAGAGCACCCTGCCCGGTCGCCAAGACGGCCTTGTGGTCGACGGCGTGAACGCCATCGCCGGTGCCGACGGCAAGGTGACCTACACCAAGAATACCACCGTGACCGAGAACATCTCGACCTACTACAACTCCTACAAGTATGTGCGCGACAACACCGAGGAAAACACCTTCTCGACCAACTTCTTCAAGTGCAAGGAAGTGCGTCTCGACTACGCCCTGCCCAAGAAGATATGCGCCAAGACCCGCGTGCTGCAAGGCGCCAGCCTGGGCTTCTACATGACCAACCTGTTCTGCATCACCCACTGGCCGCAATACGACCCCGAGGTGGGCTCGCTCAACGGCGCCTATGTGACCTCGGGCATCGAGGCCATGTCGTTCCCCATGACGCGCAGCTACGGTGTGAATGTGAAACTCAGTTTCTAATCTTTCACGCCAATGCAAGCTCATAGCTATTTTCAACAATAGAAACCAAACACAACATATTAAGTATTCAAAGATGAAAACGAAATTATTATATATGGGATTGGCAATAGTGCTTGGGCTCTCGACGGTGTCGTGCACCAACGATTTTGAGAGCACCAACACCGACCCCAACTACATGAATGTGGGCGACCTGCACAACCCCTACGAGATGTTTGAGCCCATGTTCTACGGCATGGCTCGCAGCTGCTGGACCTACTACAGCTGGTTCTGGAACGACGAGCTCGCCCAGTACACCGTGTTCAGCGGCGGCACCACCCGCGAAGAGAACCGCTACAAGATAGGCGAGTCCAACTTCACCAGCGTGTGGAACAACTATTGCAACTACGGCAACAACTGCCAGCACATGATCGACATGGCCGTCAAGTATGACGTGCCCGCTGCCCAGGCCGTGGGCATGACCTTGAAGGTGCTCATCATGAGCAACCTCACCGACATCTATGGCGACATCCCCTACAAGGAGGCTTTCAAGGCCCGCAGCGAGCAGGCCATCACCAAGCCCACCTTTGAGTCGCAGAAAGAGGTGTACCAAGACATGCTTGCCGACCTCGACTCGGCCAACAACATCTATGCCGCCTACATCAAGAAGAACGCCTCGAGCGCCGATGCCGACTTTGCCCCCCTCGACTTGATGTATAACGGCGACATGGCCAAGTGGCAGAAGTTCAACAACACCTTGCGCATGCGCCTGCTGTGCCGTGTGAGCGGCCGCAGCGAGATGAACGCCGGCGAGCAGGTGCAGCACATGCTCGACAACCCCTCGCAGTATCCCGTGTTCACCAGCAACAGCGACAACGCCGTGGTCAACCTCACGGGCAACGACCCGTTCCAGAGCTACTTCCACAACATGCTCAAGAACGACTTCACCTCGAGCAGCTACCATGCAGCCGAGCAGGTGATCAAGCTCATGGTCTATGTCGACTCGGTGGGCATCCAGTCCTACTTCGACCCACGCCTGCCCATATGGTTTGTCGAGGGCAGCAACGGCTGGGCAGGCGCCATAAGCGGCGGCACGCCGGCCGAGCGCTCAGAGAGCAACGGCGACGCAGCACAGCTCAACTACGAGGTGTTTGTGCGCGATGCAGCGCCCATCAACATCATGGACTATGCCGAGGAGCAGTTCATCCTGGCCGAGATGTCGCTCAAGGGCGAGATCACCGGCGGCGAGCAGGCAGCACGCCAGTACTACGAGAACGGCGTGAGAGCCTCGATGCAGAAGTGGGCCCCCTGGGGTGCCTTCAGCGCCACCCCGCGCGCCATCACCGACGAGGACATCGACACCTATCTGGCCTCGCCGCTGGGCAGCTGGGACCACTATGCCAACAAGGAGCAGGCCATAGGCGAGCAAAAGTACCTGGCCCTGTTCTGGACCGGCATGGAAGCCTATCACGAGATACGCCGCACCGGCTATCCCGAGCTCACCCTGGGCAACGGCACCGACTACAACGACTACCAGTATCCTCAGCGCTTTGCCTACAACAACACCACCGTGGCCAACAATGCCGACCAGGTGAAGGCAGCCCTTGCACGCATGGGCGGCGACAACACGATGAAGACTCCCGTGTGGTGGAGCAAGCAGGCCATCACCGGCAAATTATTATTCACTTACTCTGCGCATTAATTGAACAAAAATGATGAAACACTATATCACAAGCGTGCTGCTTGCAGCCCTCACCGTTGCCGCAGCACTATCATTCACAGCTTGTAGCGACGACAACGACGCGGGCGAGGCCTTCTTCACCGTCTACGACGGGAGCAACGCCATCGAGAGCTACAACTTCGACTACACGGCCGCCGACACCACGGTGTGGAACAAGGCCAAGACCCTGGTCGTGCGCAGCAACCGCCCCTGGAAGCTGGTGCCACAAGACGAGAACGGCTGGCTGCGCGTGTTTCCCGACGAGGGCGAGGGCGACGGCCTGATACGCCTCTCGCGCACGCTCAACAACAAGCCCGACACCCGCACGCTCACCTACAAGATCTATCTCGACGGCAAGGACTCGGGCAAGACCTTCACTGTGACTCAGACGGGCGCTGAGCCCTATCTCAAGGGCTCGGCCACCTCGTTCACCATCGCCCGCACAGGCGGCGAGAACCAGTTCACCGTCATCACCAACGTGCCCTACGAGTACTCACTCAAGGGCAAAGACACCAGCTGGCTCACCGTGACCCGCAGCACTGCCGACGAGAACGTGCTCCTGCTCACTGCAGGCGAGAACCTCTCGGGCGACGACCGCACCATCACCTTGCACCTGCAGGGCACCGGCAACTACGCAGCCCTCACGCTCGACATCCCCGTCACGCAATTGAGCACCATCTTCTTCGACAACTTCGCTTGGATGGGCATCAACGGCATCGACACGCGCGCCGGCCTCTCGATACTGGGTTGGGACACCAACGGAGAGTCGGGTGCCCGCTTCGACAAGTGGACCGACGACGAGCTGGCCCATGGCTGGGTGAGCCGCAGCACCACCTGCTACATGCGTCCGGGCTTCTTCAAGCTGGGCAAGACCGGCAGCGGCGGCGACATCGTCTCGCCCAAGATCGACGAGATTGCCGGCACAATGGACATCACAGTGAGCTTCCAGGCTGTGGGCTACTCATCGGCCAAGGGCGCTCTCGACGACAAGGTGCTCTATGTGGGCCTCCTGGGCCCGGGCAAGATTGTGGGCGTGAAGGGCGCAGGCACTGCCGACCTGAACCAGAGCTGCTCCTATGTTGATGCCGACGGCACCACGCCGCTCACCCTCACCGGCTGCGCCTGCATCACACTCACGAGCGACAACAACTTCAACCCCACGACCGACCCCGACGGCCTGCTGATATGGAACAAGCCTGTGACCAAATACAGCGTGCTCATCGCAGGTGCCACAAGCGAGACCCAGGTGGTGATGATAGGCGGCGCCTTCGGCACTGCACTCAAGACCATAGGGCAAGGCAAGAACCGCGTCTTCATCGACAACTTCACCGTGCGTGCCGGCCTGGCTTCCAACGACTGACGACGCTCGACCGCCGCTCCCGCCACTGCTCAAGGGCAAGACGGTGAGTGGTGGGTAACGAAAAGGTAAAATTTTCATAAACTGGCAAAGCTGTCCTGGCATGGCTTTGCCAGTTTCAACAAGATAACCTAAATTTGCAACACTCACATATCAAAACAACAATACTGAAGATGAAACGTATCATTTTATGCTTAGCGCTTATGACATTGCTCAGTGTGGGCGCCTATGCCCAAACCAAGGTGATAGCCCATCGCGGCTACTGGAAGACCGAGGGTGTGACAGGCCCCGACGACGCCACCACCGCCTCGCAAAACTCAATCAACTCGCAGAACGGCGCCGCCCGCATCGGGGTGTACGGCTCCGAGTTTGACATTTGGTCGACAACCGACGGCGAGCTCTTCGTCAACCACGACGGGGTGCTCAACGGCGTCACCATCCAGACCTCAAAAGCTGCCGACGTGAGAAAGCTCAAGCTGCCCGACGGCGAGTACATCTCCACCCTCGACCAGTACCTGGCCAACTTCACCAAGCACCCCGGCCTGGAAGTGGTGCTCGAGGTCAAGGAGCACAAAAACAAGCTGCAAGAAGACGCAGCCGTGAAAAAGGCCATCAAGCTCGTCGACAAGTATGGCCTCATGAAGCGCACCACATGGATCACCTTCTCGCTCAACGCCATGCTCGACATGCTCAAGTGGCTGCCGCAAGGCTCGCCCGTGTACTATCTCGACGGCGAGCTGAGCCCCAAGACGCTCAAGAAAATAGGCGCCGCCGGCCTCGACTACCAGCTCAAGGTGATGAAAAAGCACCCCGAGTGGTTCAAGAAGGCCCACGAGCTGGGGCTGAAAGTGAACGTGTGGACCGTCAACAAGCCCGAAGACATGCAGTGGTGCATCGATCAGGGCGCCGACTTCATCACTACCAACGAGCCCGTCACCTGCCTGCAACTCGTGAAATAATGGCATCACCGGCTCGCCACACCCGCTACAAGCGCGAGAGCCTGCACAGCATGTGTTGTTGTGCAGGCTCTCGCGCTATGTGGCCTTTTGCGTTGCTGTGCCCCTTGGAGCCGGGGTGGGACTACTGGGCGATGACGAGGTCGATGCCCAGGTCGTGGATGCGCTTCACGTCTTTAGGGCTGATGTCGCTATCGGTGATGATGAGGTCGATCTCCTCGAGGTCGCCAATCTTGGCAAAGCCGCGGCGGCCAAACTTGGAGCTGTCGGCCAGCACGATAGTCTTCTGCGCCGCCTTCATCATGAGCCGGTTGAGCTCGGCCTCACGCAGGTCGGTGGTCGAGAAGCCGAAGTCGAAGTCGATGCCGTCGACACCGATGAAGAACTTGGAAAACGAGCAGTCGCGCAATATCATGCCGCTGTACTTGCCCACTACCGAGAGGCTGCTGTGACGCAGCTGGCCGCCCAGCTGGATGATGTCGATATTCTCGTTTTGCGCAAGAATCTCGCTCACCTGCAGCGAGGCACTCACTACCGTGAGCCGGTGCATGGGCACAATGTTGCGCGCCAGGGCATGCACCGTCGTGCCCGACCCTATGCATATCGAGTCGTCGGCACATATGAGCTTGGCCGCCTCACGCCCGATGTTGTTTTTCTGCTCGGGGGCCAGCTTCTCCTTCTCGTTGACCGAGCGGTTGTTGGCAAACGGGTTGAGCAGTATCGCACGACCGTGACTGCGATACAGCTTGTTGGACTTTTCCAACTCGGTCAAGTCCTTGCGCACCGTGACCGACGACACACCCAGCGCCTCGGCCAGCTCGGTAACCTGCACAGTTCCTTTCTTCAACAGTGTGCTCATTATGAGTGCATGACGTTTATCTTTAATCATGATGCAATGGTATTTATACACAAAGCTATACTTTGAATATTACAAAGTTATAAAAAATTGAATAATTTCAGCGCTTCGAAAACAATTATTTCGTAAAAAACTTGGTGATTTTTAAAAATGTAGCTAAATTTGTTGCGAACAAAAAGCATATACGTTTCAAAGCAAAAATCAAAACGTCATTTTTTGTTTCAAAACGCCTGCCACTTGTTGATATAGACTAAAATAAAAGGAACTAATTATACTCTCGCCACAAAACTTATAGTAATGAACAACGAACTTAAAAGCCATTATGACGTCATCATCATCGGGGGCGGCATCACTGGAGCCGGCACTGCGCGCGACTGCGCCATGCGCGGGTTGAGTGTGCTGCTGGTGGAGCGTTACGACTTCACCAACGGCGCAACCGGCCGCAACCACGGCCTGCTGCACAGCGGGGCACGGTATGCCGTGACCGACAGCGAGTCGGCCTCGGAGTGCATCAAGGAGAACATGACCCTGCGCAAGATTGCACGCCACTGCGTCGATGAAACCGACGGTTTGTTTATAACTCTTCCCGAGGACGATCTCAACTATCAGGCCACCTTTGTTGAGGCCTGCCACAAAGCCGGCATCAGGGCCGACGTCATCGACCCTGCCCAGGCCCGAGAGCTCGAGCCGGCAGTCAACCCCACCCTCACAGGAGCAGTGAGGGTGCCCGACGCCTCGATCGACCCCTTCCGTCTCACCATTGCCAACGTGGTCGACGCCCGCCTGCACGGCGCTCAATTGCTCAACTACCACGAGGTGACCGGTCTCATCATCAATCAAGACCGCGTCGAGGGCGTGAAGCTGCGCAACAACCACACGGGCCAGCAGCTCGAAGTGCACAGCAGCCTGGTCATCAATGCAGCCGGGATATGGGGCATGCTCATCGCCCAAATGGCCGGTGTGAAAGTCAACATGTTCCCGGCCAAGGGCGCGCTGCTCATCTTCGGGCACCGCGTCAACAACATGGTCATCAACCGCTGCCGCAAGCCAGCCAATGCCGACATTCTGGTGCCCGACGACACCGTGTGCGTGATAGGCACCACCAGCGACCGCGTGCCCATCGAGGAGTGCGACCACATGCGTGTGACCGACGAGGAAGTGCAAGTGCTCATCACCGAGGGCGAGAAGCTCGCCCCCGCGCTGGCCTCGACCCGCATCCTGCGCGCCTATGCCGGCGTGCGCCCGCTGGTGGCCAGCGACAACGACCCCTCGGGCCGCAGCATCAGCCGCGGCATCGTGTGCCTCGACCACGAGACGCGCGACGGCCTGGCCGGCTTCATCACCATCACCGGCGGCAAGATGATGACCTACCGCATGATGGCCGAGGTGGCCACCAACCTGGCCTGCAAGAAGCTGCACATCGACAAGCCCTGCACCACTGCCACCACTGCGCTGCCTGGCTCAGAGGAAAAGAAAGACGAGGCCACCCTGCGCACCTACAGCTTTGCCCAGAAGGCAGCCGACGGCCGCCACGGCACCTACACCAAGCAAATCGACGAGGCCGACCTGGTCGATGACGCCCTGGTGTGCGAGTGCGAGGAGGTGAGTGTGGGCGAGGTGAAATATGCCGTCGACAACCTGCACGTGCACAACCTGCTCAACCTGCGCCGCCGCACACGCGTGGGCATGGGCACCTGCCAGGGCGAGCTGTGCTCGTGCCGCGCCGCCAACCTGCTGTGCAAGAGCGAGACCGCCAGCAAGGAGGCCGCCGACCTGGCCCGCTTTGTCGACGAGCGCTGGAAAGGCATGAAGCCAGTAGCCTGGGGCGACACCCTGAGCGAGGCCCAGCTCACAGCCACCATATATGAAGACTTATTAGGACTAAACCAGTTCTCAAGCAAGGAAGGAGGCAACCAATGAAATTTGACACCATCATTATAGGAGGAGGCCTCGCAGGCCTCACTGCCGGACTGGCACTGCTCAAAGCCGGGCAAAAGGTGGCGCTGGTGAGCGACGGGCAGAGCGCACTGCACTTTGCCTCGGGCAGCTTCGACCTGCTGGGCTACGACGCCCAGGGCCAGGCCGTGGCCAACCCCGTCGAGGCCATCGCGCAACTCGATGCAACCCACCCCTACAGCAAGGTGAGCGACATCGCCGCCACGGCACAAGAGGCACAGCAGCTGCTTGCCGAGTGCGGCCTCAAGACCAAGGGCGATGCCCAGGCCAACCACTACCGCCTCACCCCCATGGGCGCACTCAAGCCCACGTGGCTCACCATCGACGACTTTGTAACGCTCGACGAGCCCGCAACCGCACCGTGGAAAAAGGTGCTCGTGGCCAACATCATGGGCTATCTCGACTTTCCCTCCAAGTTTGTCGTGGCCGGCCTGCGCCAGCTGGGCGTGGAGGTCGACTTGAAAGCCTTCACCACCCCCGAGCTCACCCGTGCGCGCAAGTCGCCCAGCGAGATGCGTGCCACCAACATATCGAAGGTGCTCACCCACCCGGCCGTAGTGGCCGAGGTGGCCCGAGAGCTCAACACGCTGGCCACGGGCTACGACGCCGTGCTTGTGCCGGCAGTAGCAGGCATGCGCGACGGCGGCGAGGCCACCTCGCTCAAGGAGCAGGTCGACACGCCACTCTACTATGTGGCCACCCTGCCCCCGTCGGTGCCCGGCGTGCGCACCCAGATGCTGCTCAACAAGCGCTTTGCCCAGCTGGGCGGCACCTTCCTCACCGGCGACCAGGTCACTGGCGGCAAGCTCGAGGGCGACAAGCTCATGAGCATCAACACCGCCAAGCTCGAGGACACCGAGCTCAGGGCCCGCAACTATGTGCTGGCCACCGGCAGCTTCCTCTCGCACGGCCTGGCAGCCAACTACGAGCGCGTGTACGAGCCCGTGCTGGGGCTCGACGTCGACTACAGCGGCGAGCGCAAGGACTGGAGCCGCTACGGCGTGTTCAACGACCAGCCCTACATGCACTTTGGCGTGGCAACCGATGCCAAGCTGCACGTGAAGAAAGACGGCAAAGTAATCAACAACTGCTATGCTGCAGGCGCCGTGCTGAGCGGCAACAACCGCGTGAAAATGGCCGACGGTGCCGGCGTCGACATGCTCACCGCCCTGCAGGCAGCAAAAAACATCTTACAGAAATAGAGAGGAATTGAGTCATGGCTAACAAAACTCAAATTGAAAGCAAGAGCATATTCAACTTCGAGCAATGCCTGAAGTGCTCGATATGCACAGTATATTGCCCCGTGGCAGCGGTCAACCCCACCTATCCCGGCCCCAAGCAGGCCGGCCCCGACGGCGAGCGCTACCGCCTGAAGAGCCCCGTGTTCTTCGACGAGAGCCTCAAGAAGTGCCTCAACTGCAAGCGCTGCGAGGTGGCTTGCCCCAGCAATGTGAACGTGGGCGACATCATCCAGGCGGCCCGCATGCAATACAGCCAGCACAAGCCAGGTCTGCGCGACCGCATCCTGGCCAGCACCGACTTTGTGGGCACCATGGCCAACCGCTTTGCCCCCATTGTGAACACCACCCTGGCCTGGGGCCTCACCAAGAGCCTGATGCACGGCACCATAGGCGTCGACAAGCACCGCACCTTCCCGGCCTACACCAACCAGCGCTTCGAGACGTGGTTCAAGCGCAACGCGCAGGCCAGCCAGGACCAGTATAGCAAGCACGTGAGCTACTTCCACGGGTGCTATGTAAACTACAACTTCCCCAAGCTGGGGCAAGACTTCGTGAAAATCATGAATGCGGTGGGCTACGGCGTGCATCTGCTCGAGAAAGAACGCTGCTGCGGCGTGGCCAAGATTGCCAACGGCCTCTATGACCAGGCCCGCAAGCATGCCAACATAAACATCAACTCTATTAAAAAATCGGTTCAGGACGAGGGTCGCCCTGTGTTAACCACGAGCAGCACCTGTACATTCACCCTCAGGGACGAGTACGACCACCTGCTGGGCATCGACAACAGCAGCGTGCGCGACCAGGTGATGCTGGCGACCCGCTTCCTCTTCCAGTTGGTGGACCAGGGCAAGGTGAAGCTGGCCTTCAAGCCCGACTACAAGCGGCGCATCGCCTACCACAGTGCCTGCCACATGGAGCGCATGGGCTGGACCGTATACAGCACCGAGCTGCTGAAGATGGTGCCCGGCATCGACTTTGTCATGCTCGAGAGCATGTGCTGCGGCATTGCCGGCACCTATGGATTCAAGAAGGAGAACTACGAGACGTCGCAGCAGATAGGCGCTCCGCTCTTTGAGCAAATCAAAAACGCCCATGTCGACTGCGTGTCGACCGACTGCGAGACCTGCAAGTGGCAAATCGAGATGTCGACTGGCGTGCCCGTCGAAAATCCCATCAGCATCCTGGCCGACGCCCTCGATGTGGAAAAAACCATCGCGCTCAACAGCTAAGTGAAAAGCAAGAGCTCACCCCGCCGCCCCTCAAAGTGGACAGCCGCAGGTGAGCATCTTCTTTTACAGGGCTGCACACAGCCGGCCACCCCCCCTCTGAAGCTGACTATTATTAACAAAAAAAATACATAACACATAACACACTATGAGTAATTTTCTAACTCCCCCGGCATTTAAGCCCGAGCAAACCGGCCCCGAGGCCGACGCCAGATACAGGAAACTGCGCTGGCAGGTGTTTCTGGGCATCTTCATCGGCTATGCCGGCTTCTACATCGTGCGCAAGAATTTCTCGATGGCCATACCGGCACTTGCCCCCTTCGGCTTCGACAAGGGCGAGCTCAGCATCGTGCTCTCGATGAATGCCATTGCCTACGGTTTCTCCAAGTTTATCATGGCCAGCATCAGCGACCGCAGCGATGCCCGCAAGTTCCTGCCCCTGGGCCTTGTGTGCGCCGCCGTGTCGATGCTCTTCATGATTGCCCCCGTCCAGTGGCTGGGCGCCGAGCACAAGAGTGCAGCCATCGCGCTCATGTGCGTGCTCAACTTCCTGGTGGGCTGGTTCAACGGCATGGGCTGGCCTCCCTGCGGCCGTGTGATGACACACTGGTTCAGCATCAAGGAGCGCGGCACCTGGATGAGCTTCTGGAACTGCGCCCACAACGTGGGCGGCGCGCTGGTGGGCCCCATGGCTGCCTACGGCGCCACCTGGTTTGGCTCGTGGTTCTACGGCGCCAACGCCAAGTACTATTTCCTCATTGGCACCTATGCCTTCCCGGCTGCGGTAGCCATCTTGATTGCCATCATTGCCTGGTGCCTGATACGCGACACACCGCAATCGTGTGGTCTGCCCTCGATCGAGAAGTGGAGCGGCAACTATGCCAAGAATTACAAAGAGAACGACGAGAAATCGATCTCGAGCAAGGAGATATTCAAGACCGTGCTCAGCAACAAGTTTCTGTGGTTTATCGCCATGGCCAACGTGTTTGTCTACATGATACGCTACGGCTGTCTCGACTGGGCACCCACCATTCTCACCGAGCGCGGCATCGACATCAAGAGTGCCGGCTGGGCCTACTTTGCCTATGAGTTTGCCGCCATACCGGGCACCATCTTCTGCGGCTGGCTCAGCGACCACGTGTTCCACGGCCGCCGCGCCCTACCCACCATCTTGTTTATGGCCCTGGTGGCTGTGGCCATCTTCATCTACTGGCAAAACCTCGACAACCTCTATGTAGTGATAGGTTGCCTCATCGCCATAGGCTTCCTCATCTACGGCCCCGTGATGCTCATAGGCGTGCAGGCACTCGACCTGGCTCCCAAGAACGCTGCCGGCACCGCAGCCGGTCTCACGGGCTTCATGGGCTATGTGCTGGGCACCGCCCTGCTGGCCAACGTGGTGATAGGCTATGTGGCCGAGAATGCCGGCTGGAGCTGGACCTTTGCGCTGCTCATCATCGCCTGCCTGATGGCCATCCTGTTTATGGGCCTCACCTACCGCGAGGAGCAATATCTCGTGGGTGGCAAGAAGAGGAAATAATCAATAATAGAGAACGACACTTCATTAACATTACATCTTTTTAAATATCGAAACTATGTCAAAAGAAGAAGAAAAAACTGACGTCTATGCCTCATTGGGCAAAGACCGCAAGAGATTTCTGAGCTGGCAATGGAAGACCATCATCGTGACCATGATAGGTTACGCCCTCTTCTACTTCGTGCGCAAAAACATGAGTGTGGCCATGCCTGGAATCACTGCCGAGTATGGCATTACCAACAAGAGCTTCGGTTGGATTATCTTTGCCGGCTCGCTGGTATATGGTTTCTCCCGCTTCATCAACGGCTACACCGTCGACAAGTACAAGGGCCGCCTGGTGATGTCGCTGGGCCTGCTGCTGTGCGCCGTGAGCAACTTCTTTTTCGGTGCCGGCGCCAACCTGAGCACAATGATCACGGGCACCTACAACGGTCCCGACTTCATCAACATGTTTATTCTGATCATGGGTGTGACCATCATCCTCAACCAGTTCTTCCAGGGTATGGGCTATCCTCCATGCGCACGCATCCTGCCGCACTGGATACACCCCAGCCAGCTGGCCACCAAGATGAGTGTGTGGAACTGCTCGCACTCGGTGGGAGCAGCCCTGGCCGTCGTGGTGTGCGGCGCCATCATGGGCTCGCTGGGCACCGACATGAGCAACCACCCCGAGGTGGTGAAAGCCATCACGGCCAACCTGACCAACAACGACGTGGCCGACGCTGCCACCAAGGCCCTCTCCTATGCCGCCCACTACGGCGCCTGGAAGTGGTGCTTCTGGGTTCCGGCCTGCCTGGCACTGGCCGGTGCAGTCTTTCTGTTCACCTGCCTGCGCGACGAGCCCAAGGAGGTGGGTTTGCCCGACCTGCCTGGCACCAAGCTCAAGGTGACCGAGAGCAAGAACCCCAAGGCCAAGGCAAAATTTGAGAAAGTGATGGTGTGGACCAACCGCTGGGTGTGGACCTTCTGCATCGCCAACCTCTTTGTATATATCGTGCGCATGAGCATCCTCGACTGGGGACCCAAGTTCCTGACCGAGGCCAGCGGCCTCGACATTGCCAAGGCAGCATGGACCACTGCCGGCTTTGAGATCGCAGGCATCATCGGCACCCTGTCGTGGGGCTACATCACCGACCACGTGTTCAAGGGCAAGGGCCACCACACCTGCGTGGTGTGCATGCTGGGCGCTGCCATCTTCATGGCCATCTTCTTTGCCATGGTGACGATGCACGTCAACAACCTGCTCTACATCTCGATCGTGCTCATGTGCGCCGGCTTCTGCATCTACGGCCCGCAGGCCCTCATCGGCATCGAGCTGGGCAACCAGGCCACCAAGGAGGCCAGTGCACGCGCCAACGGCATCGCCGGCATCCTGGGCTATCTGGGCAGCGGCCTGAGCGGCCTCATCGTGGGCTATGTGGCCGACGCCTATGGCTGGGCAGCCGTGTTTGGCACCATGATTGTCGTGGCACTCATCGGCATGCTCGTGCTCATCTCGATGTGGAAGGCTCCGCGCGACGGTTACGCACGTGCCAACAGCATCGACTACGACAGCGAGGATTAATCGCCGCCATGCAGCAGGCCCTCGCGGCCTGCCGCTGCAACCACAACTCACCCTCCCCGCAACCGGGAGGGTGATTGCACTCGACTGAACTTAAAGTCACAATATTGTAACAGAAAACCTAAAGAAAGAAAAATGAAATTTGACAGATACATGTCGCCGCTGGGCGAGGAGAAACTCATGGAGTGGTGCCGCAAGATAAAGCACGTGGCACTCGACATGGACGGCACCATCTACATGGGCTCGACCCTGTTTCCCTACACCCACAAGTTTCTCGACACGCTCACGCGCAACGGCATCACCTACTCGTTCTTGACCAACAACCCCACCAAGAGCCACAAGGACTACCTGCTCAAGCTCGAGCGGCTGGGCATCAAAGCCACCGACGAGCAGATGTACACCTCCTCGCTGGCCACCATCGACTACATCAAGCAGCACTACCCCAAGGCCAAGCGCCTCTTCACCCTGGGCACGCCCAGCATGCAAGAGGAATTTGTGAAGGCAGGCTTCGAGCTGTGTGCCGACGATGCTGCTTCCCGCCCCGACCTGCTGGTGGTGGCCTTCGACACCACGCTCGTCTACAGCCGCCTGTGCCGCGCCGCCTGGTGGGCATCGAAACCCGAAATACCCTATATCGCCACCAACCCCGACTGGGTGTGCCCCACCGACGAGGAGACCATACTGGTCGACTGCGGCTCGCTGCAGAAGTGCATCGAGGGAGCCACCAAGCGCAAGGCCGACGTGGTGATAGGCAAGCCCAACCCCAACATGCTCTACTGCATACGCGACAAGTACGGCCTCAAGAGCGACGAGATAGCCATGGTGGGCGACCGCATCTACACCGATGTGGCCACCGCCCAAAACGCCGGCAGCCTGGGCGTGCTGGTGCTCAGTGGCGAGACCACGCTCGAGACAGCCCTGGCCAACGATCCCAATCCCGACCTGACGGCCCTGAATATCGAGGTTTTCGGCCAACTGCTGGAAAAATCAAGAAAAATTTAGAAATTTTTTTTTAATTTTCTTTCGTTTTGAAAAAAATGTCTCTATATTTGTAAGGTAAAACCTGAAGGGACTTTTTGAAGCAAAAAAAATTTACAGTTTTGTTATAAAATAATCAAAGTTTAACTATTAACAATTTTTATTATGAAAAAAATTTTCTCATTATTATTAGGTTGTGCAGTCATGTCGGCACCCGCAATGTATGCCGAGGATGCAGCTGCAGTTGCAACACCTGAGCAACCCACTACAGCAGCAGTTGCCGAGCCAACTGCCGAGGCCACTCCGGCTCCCCAAGAGAAATCTACATGGGAGAAAATCCTGGCCAACATGCCCAAGATATCTGGTTACCTGCAGACAGGTTGGAACTGGGCACAGGACAGCTATGACAACTCTCACGCCACTTCTTCGTTCCAAGCCAAGCGCCTGCGCTTGATCATGGACGGCAAGGTGGGCGAGAAGGTAGACTTCCGCCTGCAAATCGAGGCCTTCAACGGCATCGCTGGCTCTACCAACGGCAACGGTCAGAAGAACCTGCAAGTGATGGACGCATTTGCAACTTGGAAAGTGATGCCCGAGTTCAAGATTCGCGCCGGTCAATTCTACACTCCTCTGGGCTATGAGAACTACGACATCTCGCCCAAGACCCTGGAAACTGTTGACTTCTCCAACATCGTTTACCGCATGGCATGCCGCAACCCCTATGAGTACAACTTTGTCGACTACGGCCGTGACCTGGGCGTGATGCTGATGGGTGATCTCTTCGACAGTGGCAAGGGCTTCCGCTACCTGCACTACGACCTGGCCTTGACCAACGGCTCTATTCCTTGCAAGGACGACGACAACAGCTCCAAGGACTTCTATGTGAGTGCAACTGTGCGCCCCGTGAAGTTCTTCAACATCAAGGCTACCTACAACTACGGCAAGTACAAAGACAACTCCAAGATTGCCGACGGCAGCAAGTACAACCCTATGCACCGCTTCGTGGTGGGCGCTTGGTACAACGATCCTCAAGGCATCGACCTGCGCGCCGAGTATGGCCTGCTCAAGTCTAAAGTCGACGGCCAGAAGCGTCTCGACGAGCAAGGCGCCTATGTGCTGGCTGGCTATCACGCAGGCAAGTGGCTGCCCATGGTGCGCTGGGACATGTATCGCGACAAGATGCAGAACACTGTGAACCCCAACGGCGAGACCATCCAAAAGTGCAATGCCAACTACAACTACAACCGTATCCTGGTGGGTGTGAACTACCAACTGTTCAAGAACGTGACGATTCAATTCAACTATCATCACTTCTTCTTCAACGACAAGCAGTACACCAGCAACGGCGAGGAGTACAGCGGCCGCAACCAGATCCAACTCATGGGTCGTTTCTGCTTCTAATCGGGGCACCGTTACACTCACACGTTGGAGTTTGAACAACGCAAGTTCATAGATTTCAAACTATAAAACTCTCATTATTCTATTAATTAACTTTTTTAACCAAAAACATTTTCTATTATGAAGAAGTTATTAATTCTTTTAGCAGTGTGTTGCTTAGGCACAGCAGCCTATGCACAGCACCTGGGCACAGAGTATCGCCTCAAGAAGGTGGTTCAAGTTCCCGGACGTCAGGGCGTCGCAGCCGATAAGGATTATTTCTACATCTCCGACACCCGCGGTCTCTACAAGTTTGACCACAACTGGAACCTGGTGCAAAAGCGTGTAAAGACCGACAAAGACGGCTTGTTCCCTCATCCTGAGCTGGCCAACCACTTTGGCGACATCGACGTTTACGACGGCAAGATATATACCGGCAACGAGCACTTCAACCTGGGCCGTGGCGAGAACATCAGCGTCTCGATCTACGACGCCAAGACTCTGCAATGGATCGAGGATATTCCTTGGTCGCCCGAGTCGGGCCAAGTCGAGGTTTCGGGTGTTGCAGTCGACCGTGAGCAAGGCCTCGTGTGGCTGAGCGACTGGGTTGACAGCCGTTATGTGTATGCCTACAGCCTGGCTACCAAGAAGTACTACACCAAGATGCAATGCCGTCCTGAGCCCTACTGGTGCCAAGGTATCTATGTGTGCGACGGTACGATGCTGTTCTCGGCCGATGATGGTGAGTCGACTTACCAAATCCCCGACAACATCTACAAGGCCGACATCTCGGGTGCTCCCTACTTCGGTCTCAAGCAAGGTACCGAGCCTGTGAAGAAAGACCCCTGGAACGTGAAGACCGATGCCAAAGGCAAGGTTGTGACTCGCACGGGCCTCATCGCAGCTGGCGCATTTGCACGTCCTCTCACTCTGTTCATGGAGATGAAGAGCTTCCGTCGTTGCGGCGAGATCGAGGGTCTTACCGTTGATCCCAACACCGACGACCTGCTGGTGCTCAACAACCGTGGCACTCAGATCATCCTGGGTATGAGCCAAGGCCCATTCAAGGAGGAAGGCTACACGGGCGAAATCCACGAGGTGTATGTGTATGAGAAAATCAAATAAGGATTAATCCTCTTCTCATAGACTCACTACAATACGGGCCTGGGCGCTACGGCGCTCAGGCCTTTTTTTTGCGCCCTGCACACCCGGGAGGCATGTGCGGCCACGGCAAAAAGATGCAATTGTGCACGTCGAGTGAGTGCACGTGTCGAGAATTTTAAGTAACTTTGCAGTCCGCTAAAAATAAAACAATTATGCAAGTCATCAAGACCAAACAACTCAAGCCGCTTGCCGGCATGACCCTGCAAGAGCTGCAGGAGGTGAGCTCACAGCTCGGAATGCCAAAATTTGTGGCCAAGCAACTCGCCGATTGGATCTACGTCAAGCGCGTGTCGAGCTTCGACGACATGCTCAATATCTCCAAAGCCAACCGCCAGAAGCTCGCCGAGCGTTTCAAGGTGGGCCTCTACGGCCCCGAGAGCGCCCAGCGCAGCGCCGACGGCACGGTCAAGTACCTCTTTGCAGCGGGCGACGACAAGAGCATCGAGAGCGTCTACATCCCCGACGAGGACCGCGCCACGCTGTGCATCTCGAGCCAGAAGGGATGCCGCATGAACTGCTACTTCTGCATGACCGGCCGCCAGGGCTATCACGGCAACCTCACAGCCAACCAAATCGTGAACCAGATACTGAGCGTGCCCGAGAGCAGCCAGCTCACCAATGTGGTGTTTATGGGCATGGGCGAGCCGCTCGACAACCCCGACGAGGTGCTCAAGGTGATCGAGATACTCACGGCCCCGTGGGGGCTGGCATGGAGCCCCAAGCGCATCACCGTGTCGACAGTGGGCGTGAAACCCGCCCTCAAGCAGCTGGTCGAGACCACCCAGGTGCACATCGCCGTGAGCGTGCACAACGCCATCGCCCAGGAGCGCGGCTCGATGATGCCCATCGAGAAGGTGTATCCCATAAAGGAGGTGCTCGAGATGCTGGGCGAGTATGACTTTGCCCACCAGCGCCGCCTCTCGCTCGAGTACATCATGTGGCAATGGTTCAACGACGACATCAAGCACGCCGAGGCCCTGCGTGAAATCATTCCCAACGAGCACGTGCGGGTCAACCTCATACGCTACCACATGATACCGGGCGTGCCCAAGCTGCGCACCAGCAGCGACGAGCGCATGGCCCAGTTCCGCGACTACCTGAACGGGCACGGCATCACCTGCACAATACGCCGCAGCCGCGGCGAGGACATCTCGGCAGCCTGCGGCATGCTGGCCGGCAAGGTGAAAGACCTGGCCAAAAAGGACAACAGCAAGAGCAACAACACAACAAAGTAACATCACTTTTTTTAATCCATAACCATAACCTAAAAGAAATGAAGCGAGCAATTACACTGTGGTTGCTTTGTGCTGCCGTCACCAGTATGGCTCTGGCAGCCAAGCAGCCCGCAGGCTACTACCAGCAGGCCCAGGGCAAGACCGGGCAGGCCCTGCTGAGCGCACTCTACAACATCATCTCAAGCCACACGTCGATAAGCTATAGCGGCCTGTGGACAGCCTACAAGACCACCGACTGCGACAGCGAGGGCTACATCATCGACATGTACAGCAACGTGCGATACCTCTACGGCCAGAAGCAGGGAGCCAGCTACTCCAACATAGGCGACAGCTACAACCGCGAGCACTCGTTTCCTCAAAGCTGGTTTGCCAAGGCCACTCCCATGAAGACCGACCTGTTTCACGTGGTGCCCACCGACGGCTATGTCAACAACCAGCGCGGCAACTACCCCTTTGGCGAGTGCGAGGGCGGCACACGCCTCACCAACGGCAGCTACAGGGCCAAGGGACGCCTGGGCACCTGCACCACCACTGGCTACAGCGGCAAGGTGTGGGAACCCGACGACGAGTACAAGGGCGACTTTGCCCGCATCTACTTCTACATGGCCACCTGCTACAACAACCGTATTGCCTCGTGGCCGGGCAACGACAGCAACGCCGCTGCCGTGCTCGCCGGCAACAGCTACCCGGTGTACAAGGACTGGTACATCGCCATGCTGCTCAAGTGGGACCGCGAGGACCCCGTGAGCGAGCGCGAGCGCGAGCGCAACGATGCCGTCTACGACCTTCAGAAGAACCGCAACCCCTATGTCGACCACCCCGAGCTGGTGGAATATGTGTGGGGCAACAAGATAGGCACCGCCTGGCAGGAAAACGGCGACACCGCCACTGTGACCATCGTCACGCCCACAGCACTCCCGGCCATCGACTCGACCAGCACCTCGCTCACTGCCGCATGGACCGCTGCCAAGGGCGCCACAAGCTACACGCTGCTCGTGAGCAAGGTCGACACCACGACCACGCCCGTGACCCCTGGCACAAGCTCGCTGCTGCTCGACGAGGACATGAGCAAGGGCACCACCACCTGGACCACGGGAGGCAAGTACTACAACGACAACGGCTACTTGCGCCTGGGCACCGGCAAGGGCAACGGCAGCGTGACCAGCCCGGCCATCGACCTTGCGGCAAGCGCCGGCGTGGCTACTGTGGCAGTCACTGCCAAGGCCTACGGCTCCGACAGCAACGTGCCCATGCAGGTGAGCCTTGTCGACGCCAAGGGCAACACGCTCGCCAGCCAGAGCTTCACGCTCACGGCGGGCGACATTGTGTACACAGCTGTGCTCAAGGGCAACGCCAGTGCCGACAACAAGGTGAGGATAGAGAACACCACCACCGGCAAGCGCGTGCTGCTCAAGCAGGTGAAGGTGTATCGCGGCAACGCCGCGAGCAAGGCTCCCGTCGAGACAGGCGACACCGCCACCCGCACCGTGACCGGCATCACCGGCACCAGCTACAAGGTGACCTCGCTCGCGAGCGGCGCCGTCTACGACTACAAGGTGAAGGCAGTGTATGCCGGCGGCGAGTCGGGCTGGAGCAACGTGATACGCACCCATCTGCCCTCGGGCACGACCCTGTTGCCGGGCGACGCCGACGGCAACGGCCGTGTCGACATCACCGATGCCACCACGCTCATCAACAAGATTCTGGGCCATGAGCCCTCGCCGTTTGTCGAGGCCAATGCCGACGTCGACGGCAATGGCCGCTACGACGTGAGCGACGTGACGGGTATCAACGTCATCATCCTGCAGCAGCAATAACACTCTCCCCACGCGTGCGCGAGCAATGACACACAAGCGGGCTGCCCCCACATTGAGGGCAGCCCGCTTGGCACTTTGCCCGCAGCCCGAGGCCGCGATGTTGTGGCAAGAAGAAAGCCGCCTTCCTGCACAGAGGGCAGCTCTCATAGAGGTAAAAAGATGTTTTTAAGGAAACCGAAATGTTTAATCAATTTCTTCGTCGGCCTCATAGCCGCCCATCTCGCGCAGAGCGTTCTTGAGCATCACATACTGCTGGAACAGGTGGTTGACGGGCACCTCATCCTTGGTATAGTCGTGCATGGGCGCCTTGAGGAAGAAGCTCAGGAAGCGCTGTATGCCATAGCGCCCTGCACGGTGTGCAAGGTCCATGAGCAGTGTCAGGTCGAGGCACAAGGGTGCAGCCAGTATTGAGTCGCGGCACAGGAAGTTGATCTTGATCTGCATGGGATAGCCGAGCCACCCGAAGATGTCGATATTGTCCCAGCCCTCCTTGTTGTCGTTGCGCGGCGGGTAGTAGTTGATGCGCACCTTGTGGTAGTAGTTGCTGTACAGGTCGGGCTGCTTGTCGGCCACGAGGATCGACTCCAGGGTAGAGAGCTTCGACACCTCCTTGGTGTGGAAGTTGGCAGGCTCGTCAAGCACAAGACCGTCGCGGTTGCCCAGTATGTTGGTCGAGAACCAGCCGTTCAAGCCCAGGCAGCGCGTGCCTATGATGGGGGCGAAACCGCTCTTTACCAGCGTTTGGCCCGTCTTGAAGTCCTTGCCGGCGATAGGCAGTTTCTTCTCCTCGGCAAGCTCCCACATGGCAGGAATGTCGACGGTGGTGTTGGGGGCGCCCATGATGAATGGAGCATCCTCTTGCAGGGCGGCATAGGCGTAGCACATCGAGGGGGCGATGTGCACGGTGTCGTTGGCCTTCATGGCAGCCTCGAGGGCAGCCAGTGTGCCGTGATACTTCATGTCGGGGGCAACGTAAATCTCGGTCGAAGCGGCCCAGAGCACAACCACGCGGTCCACACCATTCTCCTTCTTGAAGTTGCGTATGTCTTCGCGTATCTGCTGAGCCATGTCCCAGCGGTCCTTGCAGTCTTTCACATTGTTGCCATCGAGACGCTTGGCATAGTTCTTGTCGAAGGCAGCCTTGAGGGGCTTGATGTTGACAAGCTCATCTTTCACTGGCTCGATATCTTTGGGTTGCAGCACTTGGGCGTTGCATGCGCTCTCATAGGCATTGACGGGATACACATCCCAAGCGCCAAACACGATGTCGTTGAGGTCGGCCAGGGGCACGATATCTTTGTAGTGCAGATATTTCTTGTCGGCGCCGCGGCCCACGCGTATTTTGTCGTACTGGGTCATCGAGCCCACGGGCTTGCCCAGACCCTTGCGCACCATCAGCACGCCAGTCATGAATGTTGTACTCACGGCACCCAATCCGACTACCATGATGCCAAGTTTACCTGTAGCAGGTTTTACATTTGAATTTGCCATAATTTGTAAGCTATTTTTGATAGATTAATGTATTCTGTTATCGTTTATAGTCATTTTCTTGCCCCGCCAAGGGGAAAGACGTGGCAAAATTAGTACCTTTTCCCAAACAAAAAAATTTTTTAATGCTAATATTTAGTTAAATTCTCCTATTAAAACCCTTTATTATGTAATTTATTTTAAATCCACGTATTTAACTGGCAATATAAACTAAGTTTTGTTAATCGCACATCGGCTATTTTGCAAACAAAAACACCCAAAACTCCCTATTTTGGCACAACTAAAGCCCACGAAACACTTTTTTACATATCAAGCGGCTGGCTGCCGGCGGGCGGCACCGTTCCTTTCCCCCTCCAGCCCGCAGCCGCCCACGGCACGAAAACGGGAGGCAAAAAACCGAAGCCTCAATAGCTGAAATACAAAAAATTATCACTACCTTTGCCCCAAATAATTGTGCCCACGACGGGCGCAACATGCAACGACAACGAGCTTATAATAATTGAACTGAAAAAAATAGTATATACACATCAATCATGCAGATCGTAGAAGAGAGCGCTGGTGCACCCGCCAGCACAAGTCCTAATCGCAAGGAAACAAAGAAAAATGCAACCATCTCGATGCGCGATTTTCTGAGTGCCTGCTTGCACAACTGGTACTGGTTTGTGATCTCAGTCATCGCCGTGGGCTGCCTGGCCTTCCTGTATGCCAAGTCACAGATGCAGCAATACAGCGCATCGGCCTCAATCATAATCATCAACGACTCCTACAAGCCACAAGGCAGCCAGCAACAGGTGTTTGCCGATCTCGACCTCTCGGGCAGCAAGAACTCGATTGCCAACGAGATTTACAAGATCAAAGCCACCTCGCTCATGGAGCAGGTGGTGGAACAGCTGGGACTCAACATCCAGTACTACGGGCATGTGTACCTGCGCGACGTGAACTGCTACAAGTCGAGCCCGCTCGAGATCACCCCGCTCAGCGACAAGGTGACCTCGTTTGACATGACCATCGTGCCCAAGGGCGGCGACAACCTGCAGTACAAAATCAACGACGGCTCGTGGCACCGTGGCCGCTTCGGCAACAAGGTGAACACCGCAGTGGGGCCGGTAGCCATCATCAAGACCAACACCTACAACGAGCAATACGTGGGCTTTACCGTCGTGGCCAAGGTGAGACCAGTCCACGCTGTGGCCGCCGGTCTTGAGGCCAGCCTCACCGCCGAGAATCCCGACCAGGCTTCCGACATCGTGAACCTCACCATCAAGACCAACAACGCCGCCCTGGGCACCGACGTGCTCAACACCCTCATCACGCTCTACAACCAAAACGCTCTCAACGACAAGAACAGCGTGGCACGCAGCACCGAGAGCTTCATCGCCAACCGCATCGCCTCGCTCTCCAAGGACTTGAGCGGCGTCGACAGCCGCATCGCACAGCTCAAGGTGGGCTCGACCAATGCCACCATCTACAGCGACCCGAGCAGCACCATCCAATATGTGAACAACGCCAACGACGCCGACCTGCAGATGAGCATCG
Source organism: Sodaliphilus pleomorphus (assembly GCF_009676955.1). GTDB lineage: Bacteria > Bacteroidota > Bacteroidia > Bacteroidales > Muribaculaceae > Sodaliphilus > Sodaliphilus pleomorphus. Next base: position 1,012,266 of record NZ_CP045696.1, read on the forward strand.
CCAACGACATGCTTGCCCACATCCAGCACATGGCTGGCAAGGAGCTCATACCAGGCAACACCGGCCTCAACAACGCAGGCCTCATGGACCAAATCACGGCCTACAACGAGGCCATGCTCAAGTACCAGAAGATAGCAGCCACGTCGAGTGCCGAGAACCCCGTGATGATCGACCTGAACAACCAGCTCAACACGTTGCGCAACAATATCGTGCGTTCGCTGCGCGGCTACATAGGCCAGTTGCGCGTGAAGGCTGCCAGCGCTCACTCGCAGGAGAATGCCGCCACCGGCGGCCTTGCCTCGGTACCCAATCAGGAGAAAGCCATAAGCGAGGTCACCCGCCAGCAGCAAATCAAGGAGCAACTCTACCTCTACCTGCTCAACAAGCGTGAGGAAAACGCCCTGCAGCTGGCCATCACCGAGCCCAATGCCAAGGTGGTGGAGAAGCCCTACAGCATAGGCCAGATTGCCCCCAAACAGACCTCGATCGTGTCGGCCGGCGTCGTGCTGGGCCTCGTGCTGCCGGCATTCGTGCTGCTGCTCGTGTTCTGGATACGCTCGCTCGATACCCTCATCCACAGCCGCCGCGACATCGAAGACAACTGCAACATACCCATACTGGGCGACCTGCCCGAGAAACGCAAAGACCAGAAAGGCAAGGAGCTGGTGGTGACCGAGACCGGCCGTGACCGCATCACCGAGGCACTGCGCATCGTGAGAAGCAACCTCGACTATGTGATGCCTAAACAAGACACCGGCGTGGTGCTGCAGCTCACCTCGACTATGCCTGGCGAGGGCAAGAGCTTTGTGGCCGCCAACCTGGCCCTCACTTGCGCCTATGGCGGCAAGCGGGTAGTGGCTGTCGACCTTGACCTGCGCAAAGGCCGCTTCTCAGAGTACTTCGGCCTGCGGGCCAACGGCGTGGGCGTGACAGCCTACCTCTCCGACAACATCACCAATCTCGACGACATCATCACCAAGACCGACTTGAGCGAGAACCTCGACGTGATAAGCATAGGCGCCATCCCGCCCAACCCCACACAGCTGCTGCTCTCGAGCGAGTTCAAGACGCTCATCGGCGAGCTGCGCCGCCGCTACGACTACATCGTGCTCGACACCGTGCCCTTCGGCATGATTGCCGACGCCTCGATCATCAACCGCTATGTCGACCTCACCATCTATATCGTGGGTGAGGGCAAGATCGACAAGCGCTTCCTCGACGACCTGCAGCGCATGAGCGACGAGAAGAAAATCAAGAATCTCACCGTCTTGCTCAATGGCGTAAAGCTCAAGTCGAAGAAATACGGCTACGGTTACGGTTATGGCTACGGTTACGGCTATGGCTACGGCTACGGTTACGGTTATGGCTACGGAGACGATCCCAGCGACAAGTCAAGGCGCAAGAAGAACCGCAACAAGGCCTGAGCACGAGCTTAGCCCAAAGGGCACAGCCACACGCCAAATACAGCACACCGAGGCATCTCCTGCACAAGAAGATGCCTCAATTGCAATTCCAGAGCGCGCATTCCCGCCTGTGCCGCAAGCCGCAGCGCCGGCCAGATTGAAGAGAAAAAAACACAAGCACAACCGTTATCTTTACACCCGTCACAACGCTCAATCGACAACAACCAAGCATGCCCATCAACACAATACAACGCCTACTGCTCTTGTGCGCCATCGCAGCCATCGCCACTGTAGCAAGCGCACAACTCGAACCTGGCCAGGAGCAGCAACCTGCCACAGCAAGGCCCCCGCTGGCCCTCACGGGCAGCAACCTCACCATCGACTCCCGCCTGCAGTCGCTGGCCTTCAGCCTGCTCAAGGGCAAGCAAGGCAGCATTGTGGCCATCAATCCGGCCAACGGCGAGGTGCTGTGCCTGGCCACCAACACACCGAGCGGCCCAAACGTGGGCATGGCCATCGCCAGCGCCCTCGAGCCAGGCTCCACCATCAAGGTAGCCCAGGCCCTCACCCTGCTCACCAGCTACGAGGTCGACGCCGGCACGGCCGTGGTGTGTGAGCGCGGCGGCACCTTCGGCGGCACACACGTGGGCTGCCACAAGCACATGTCGCCCATCAAGCTCAAAGACGCCATTGCCTACTCGTGCAACACGTGGTTTCTCACCTATTTCCAGGCCATGATAGCCGATCGCGTGAACTATGCCAGCCAGGACGAAGCCCTCACCATGTGGAACAGCTACATGCGCAGCATGGGCCTGGGCAGCCCCCTGGGCATCGACATCGCAGGCGAGCGCGGCGGACTGCTTCCCGACGTCGACTACATGAACCGCCGCTACAAAGGCCGCTGGAACGAGCGCACCATCATGTGGGTGGGCATGGGCCAGGGCGACATTCTCACCACCCCGCTGCAACTGTGCAACCTGGCCGTGACCATTGCCAACCGCGGCTGGTATATCACGCCCCACGTGCACAAGCTCACGGCATCGAGTTACAAGCAGTATTCCACACGGCACGACACCGAGATCAACCCCATCTTCTACCCCATCGTGGTCGAGGGCATGCGCAAGGCCGTGACCCACGGCACAGCCGCGGCCGTCAACACGCCCGCCTTCACGCTGTGCGGCAAGACCGGCACGGCCGAGAACGCAGGTCACGACCACTCCATCTTCATAGGCTTCGCCCCAATGGACCAGCCCAAGATTGCCGTGGCCGTCTACATCATGCACGGCGGCTTCGGTGCCGACCTGGCAGCCCCCATCGCGGCCCTCATCGTCGAGAAGTATCTCAAGGGCAGCCTGAGCAAGGCCTCGCAGGCACGTGCCTCGCGCCTGGCAGCCAAGCGCCTCTTTGCCGCTCAGGCACAGAGCGAGCCCAAGAAAGCAGTCCCGCGGCCAAGCCGTGGCAAATAGACAACGCGAAAGTGTGATTTTTTTTGTACTTTTGCATCAGGTAACAGAAACATCTAAAATATAGTGGTTTTATGAACACTTTAGCAACAAAGTACGATCCTAAAGAGGTCGAAGACAAATGGTATAAATACTGGATGGACCACCACCTGTTCAGGTCGGTCCCCGATGAGCGGGAGCCCTACACTATCGTCATTCCGCCGCCCAACGTCACCGGCGTGCTGCACATGGGCCACATGCTCAACGAGACCATACAAGACATCCTCATACGCCACGCGCGCATGGAAGGCAAAAACGCGCTGTGGGTGCCTGGCACCGACCACGCCTCGATCGCTACCGAAGCCAAAGTGGTCAACCGTCTGGCCCAACAGGGCATCAAGAAGACCGACCTGAGCCGCGACGAGTTTCTCAAGCACGCCTGGGACTGGACCCACGAGCACGGAGGCATCATCCTCAAGCAACTGCGCAAGCTGGGCGCCAGCTGCGACTGGGACCGCACGGCCTTCACCATGGACGAGGTGCGCTCGCGCAGCGTGATCAAGGTGTTTTGCGACCTCTACAACAAGGGCCTCATCTACCGCGGTGTGCGCATGGTGAACTGGGACCCCAAGGCCCTCACTGCCCTGAGCGACGAGGAGGTAGTGTACAAAGACGAGCACAGCAAGCTCTACTACTTGAAATACCGCGTGGTTGAGCAAGACGACGTGGCCAAGAAAGACGAAGGCAACATCCTGCACCGCGACGACAAGGGCTACTATGCCGTGGTGGCCACAACCCGCCCCGAGACCATCATGGGCGACACGGCCATGTGCATCAACCCCAACGACGTGAAAAATACCTGGCTCAAGGGCAAGCACGTGATTGTGCCGCTTGTGGGCCGCGAGATTCCCGTCATCGAGGACGACTATGTCGACATCGACTTCGGCACCGGTTGCCTCAAGGTGACACCGGCCCACGACCCCAACGACCACATGCTGGGCGACAAGTACAACCTCGAGAGCATCGACATCTTCAACGACAACGGCACCCTGAGCGAGGCTGCAGGCCTCTATGTGGGCATGGACCGCTTCGACGTGCGCCGCCAGATAGAGAAAGACCTGGCCAGCGCAGGCCTGCTCGAGAAAGTGGAGGCCTACGACAACAAGGTGGGATTCAGCGAGCGCACCAACGTGCCCATCGAGCCCAAGCTCTCGATGCAGTGGTTCCTCAAGATGAGCGACCTCACCAAGCCCGCCCTGGCAGCTGTGGAGAACGGCGACATCAACTTTGTACCCAAGAAATACATCAACACCTATCGCCACTGGATGACCGACACCAAGGACTGGTGCATAAGCCGACAGCTGTGGTGGGGGCACCGCATCCCGGCCTATTTCCTGCCTAAGGGCGGCTATGTCGTGGCCGAGACCAAGGAAGAAGCCCTGAAGCTGGCACAGGCCAAGGACCCCGACGTGACCCTCGATAGCCTGCGCCAAGACGAGGACTGCCTCGACACCTGGTTCTCGAGCTGGCTGTGGCCCATCTCGCTCTTCGACGGAATATGCCACCCCGACAACCCCGAGATCAAATACTACTACCCCACCAGCGACCTGGTGACCGGCCCCGACATCATCTTCTTCTGGGTGGCACGCATGATCATGGCCGGCTACGAGTATATGGGCGACAAGCCGTTTAAAAACGTGTACTTCACCGGCATCGTGCGCGACAAGCTGGGCCGCAAGATGTCGAAGTCGCTGGGCAACAGCCCCGACCCGCTCGAGCTCATCGACCGCTATGGCGCCGACGGCGTGCGCATGGGCATGATGCTGGCAGCTCCTGCCGGCAACGACATCCTCTACGACGACTCGCTGTGCGAGCAAGGCCGCAACTTCAACAACAAGATATGGAATGCCTTCCGCCTGGTCAAGGGCTGGCAGGTGGCCGACATCGAGCAGCCCGAGCACAGCAAGATAGCCGTGCAATGGTTCCAGAACGTGCTCGACAGCACCCTCGCCGAGGTCGAGGACCTCTTCTCCAAGTTCCGCCTCAACGAGGCCCTTATGGCTGTGTACCGCCTGTTCTGGGAGGAGTTCTCGGCCTGGTATCTCGAGATCGTGAAGCCAGCCTACCAGCAGCCCGTCGACCGCGCCACGCTCGAGGCCACGCTGCGCTTCTTCGACATCCTGCTGCGCCTGCTGCATCCCTTCATGCCCTTCATCACCGAGGAGCTGTGGCAGCACATCACCGAGCGCCACGACGGCGAGAGCATCATGCTCGCCCAACTGCCCAAGGGCGGCAAGGTCGACCGCAAGCTGCTCGACGAGATGAACGAGGCCAAGGAGATCATTTCGGGCGTGCGCAGCGTGCGCCTGAGCAAGAACGTGCCCAACAAGAGCGCGCTCAAGCTGCTCGTCGTGGGCAAGTGGACCAACCCGTTCAAGACCGTGGTCGAGAAGCTGGCCAACCTCGAGTCGATTGGGGAGACTGCGACCAAAGACGCCACGGCTGCATCCTTCATGGTGAGCACCACCGAGTATGAAGTGCCGCTCGAGGGCAACATCGACGTGGCCCAGGAGCTCAAGAAGCTCGAAGCCGAGCTCGAGTACCAGCAGGGCTTCCTCAAGAGCGTGGAGAAGAAGTTGAGCAACGAGAAATTTGTGGCTCACGCTCCCGAGGCCGTCGTCAACAACGAGCGCAAGAAGCAGGCCGATGCCTTGAGCAAAATCAAGACCCTGCAAGAGAGCATCGACGCCTTGAAGAAATAGTCTCACTTCCCCGCCCCGCATGCTGCAACAGGCCGCAAGCATGTGTTGCAACCGGGCACTCACCACATCGCTGGAGGGCTGGCACAAGCCGCCCTCCAGCGATTGTTTTTTCCACCACGGCCACATGCAGCCCACGAGAAAGGCGCACAAGCGGGGCTCTCACAGCCAAAAAGACGACGAACAATAAAGTGCCCAACCGAGACAAAACAATTGAACTCGCGAAAAAAATTGAAGAAAAAAACTATATGCACTGCAATGCAGACGTAATTAACAATCCAACGATAACATATTGTGAGACAGATAAAAAAGACGTTTTATTGTCGATAAAGAAACTGCACTGCAATGCAGTTGCTCTACTCGTAAGTCGGATAACTGAATAAGATTTTCCTACATAATGGTTGACTATCATGTGGGGTTAGTCAGGAATTTCCCAAAGTATAACAATGTAGGTTCGCTCCCAAAGGAATTGTGGTACTACAAAAATAATGCATTTAAAATTTGGATTATTGAAAAACAACAGCCATATTTGCAGAAAAACCACAAATATAGGCTTTAAGTTATGATAATTCAATTTTCTATCGCAAATTATCTGTCTTTCAAAGAGCCGGCGACGTTATCTCTTGCCGCTACATCTTTAAGGGAACCCGAGGCAGAAGCCAACGGTGCTTCCTTTGAACTGGATGGTATCAACCTTAAGCTTCTAAAAAGTGCTGTAGTGTTCGGAGCCAATGCTTCGGGCAAGTCCAATTTAATCAAAGCACTTCACTTTTTCAAAGACTTTGTATTCAACTCTTTCAAGGCTTTGCAGTCGGACGAGCAGATTTCTGTAGAACCATACCGTCTGAATGCTGCCTCTGCGAAAGAACCGAGCATGATGGAAATGGTGATGGCCGTAGAAGGCAGCATCTTTCGTTATGGTTTTGAGGTGACACCTACCGCTGTCTGCAAGGAGTGGCTTTACAGGAAAGCCTGCAAACCACGCTCTAAGGAGATAGAACTGTTCTATCGGGAGAATGGGCTGTTCAACGTCCATGCGAAATACAGCCAGGCGCAAGAGCTCGTCAATAAGAAAATGATTAGGGACAACGCGCTGCTTCTCTCCACCCTCGCACAGTTCAATGACCCGACGGCAGTCTCGCTTATCCGTTGGCTGGGAGAGACGCAATGCCTTAGCGACCAAGACGAGACCAATGTATGGAAGGATGCGCTCAAGCATCTTGATGATCCGAATATGAGAAGGCGCATCGTGGCGTTCTCGCAATTCGCCGACCTTGGTCTTGATGACATCGAAAAGGTCAACAATCGTCTTGTGAGTACCCATGCACTGTTTGACAATGACGGCAATAAGACTGGTGACGTCTCATTTCCCTTTGAGGTGAACGAATCGGAAGGCACGCTCAAGTACTTCTCTTTCGCCTATCCCATCCTTCATGCCCTTGACGCGGGTACAAGGCTTATCATAGACGAGCTTGGTGCAAAACTCCACCCAACACTATTGGAGCACATCGTAGGTCTCTTCAACAATGCAACAACCAATCCTCGGAACGCGCAACTGATTTTCACCACCCACGATACCAATTTGCTCAGCTCCCATCTTTTCCGTCGTGATCAGATATGGTTCACGCAGAAGGACATATACGGTGCATCACGGCTCTTCTCGCTTGCGGAATACAAGGTGCGCAGCAATGCGCCTTTTGAGCGTGACTATCTTTTAGGGAAATTCGGTGCCACTCCAATCATCGGCAACCCAAACTACGCATTGCAAAGTCAAGGTTATGAGCAGCATTAATCATCGAATAGACAGAGGCTATGGGCGCAGAGCCTCCTGGCAGTCATATATCACAACGAAAACATCCCGCAGAGTGGTTGCTGTACCCTGCGGGATGCTTTTGGTTGCTTGAATGTGCCTGTTCCTGATTTTACAGGCTGATTTTGTTTTTTTTCTATCAAATTAAAACGCGATGCAGCAGCTCAATTAATTGTTCTGCACGATGAGCTCGCCGTCTTTCACGACCATCTCGTCGCTGTCGTCCATCTTGCGTATGGTCACGCTGCCATTGCGAAACTTGCGCGCGTCGCTGCGGTGCACCAGGAAGTCGATCTTGCGGCGGCCGGCCATCTTGTCCTTGACTACCCAGTAGCCGTTGACAAAGGAGTTGTTGGCGCTGGTCACGACAATCGTGTCGCCCATGCGGTAGCCTGCCTTGAAGAGGTCGCGCGAGAGGGCCACCCAGCGGTGCTCGCCGCTCTTCACCTTGGAGGGGACAACACGCGAGCCGCTTGCTGTGCAACCGCCACGCGTGGCATAATACATTGTGGCATACACGTCGTGCGACTGCCCCTGGGCCATAGTAGCAAGGCCGATGATAGATATCAGGATTACGAATAATTGCTTCATTTTACTAACTTTTGCGGGTTAAAAAATGTCATTAATTTTCATTCTGACTTTGCAAAATTAAGCTATCTGATTGATAATGAACACAATTATCGAAACTTTAACTTTTAACGTAAAAAACGTTATTCCATTTTCACCCCACTTTTTTGCCAATTCAACCTGCCATGAGGCCCTATAAATAAAGAAATCCCCGAAAAATTTACCATTGTTAAAATATGTAATTACGCACAGGATTTACAAGCGTAAATTGTGAAATATTTTAACAGTCATGTATCATTTTCATCCTGCCATCTCGGCTGGATGAGAAAGCAGCACAGCACTCTAAAACTCGCGTTGGAGGTCGGCAAGCGAAGCGATAATGCCGGGGTGGGTGGTGCTATCCTCGGCATCGGTCCAGCCGCGGGCCTTGAGCCAACGCGTGGCGCAGCCCAGCGACTCGGCAGGCAGGATGTCTTTTTTCAAGCTGTCGCCCACCACAAGCACACGGCTTGCCGGGAGCTCAAGGGCGTCAACACCCAGCTTGAAGAGCGTGGGATTGGGCTTGCGCACGCCCACCACGCTACTCTCGATGATGCCCTTGAAGTAGCGCCGCAGGTCGAAGTCGCGCAGCACGCTGTCGATGTTGCCATAGAAGTTGCTCACGAGCATCATGGGATAGCGGCCGTGCAGGTACTCGAGCACGGGCCGCGCCTCGTCGACGCAATCGCGAGCACGCTCATAGCAATAGTCGGCCACCTGCCGGCTCATGGCTGCACAGCCCTCGAGCCAGCCTTGCTGCTCGATATAGTCAAACTCGATGGCCATCTTCTTCACGAGCAGGTCGTGGAAGTTGTCGCCTGGCATGATGTGGCGCACGCGGGCCAGCTCGCGCTCGGCGTAGACATAGGCCTCGCGAAACTGCTCCAGCCTCAGGCCGGCACCGGCGTGGCGGTAGCCGTCCCATATCACCCAGCTCCAGTGCACGCCACGGCTGTCGATCGTGCCACCGTAATCAAAAATGATGCCTTCAATATTTTCCATCTTGCAATTCCTTAAGCAGTGTGCGGCAGCGATGCTCATGGCTCACGATCATGTACACCATCATGAGGTTGAGCACCACAAGCTCGAAGGCAAAGTAGAGCCACGGCATGTCGATGATGACCGAGATAAACATGGCAATGATGCGCGTGTTGAACGAGAGCATGTTGGTAAACTTCATGAGCGGCAGCGACTGCTTGCGGAAGGCATCCCTGAAGCTGCGGGGCACCTCGTCGCCGCCATAGCGGCTCCTGAGCTCACGGCGCAGGCGCTGCATGACGGGAGTCATCACCTCCTGGTTGGCCGTGTAGTTGCGGTAGAAAAAGAGGGTGAGCTTAGCCATGAAATTGGCGCTCCACGAGAGCGCGGCATAGTCCTTGTCGAGCGCGCTGGTCGAGTCGAGCTCGCTGCCCTCCTTGCCCTTCAGAAAGTAGAGGTGGAACTGGCGGTAGTAGTCGGCCATGGCAGCCTGCTTGGCATGGCAGCCGCCGGCAGCCACGGCAAGCACCCATATCACCCAGCTGTGCTGCGTGAAGAAAGTGCCAGGCCACAGGTCGCCGTAGTTGAGCTCGCGAAACACCAGGGCAAAATAGATGGCCACAAACCAGAAGTCGCCGCTCAGGCCGTCGAGAATGCGTCCCACACGGCTATACTGCTTGGTGAGGCGTGCCAGCTGACCGTCGGCGCTGTCGTAGGTGTTGGCCCAGATGATGAGGAAGATGCCCACATAGTTGAGCCAGCGCAACGGGCCGTTGCCGAAGTAGAGCAACACGCCGCCAGCCACGCCCAGAAAAATGGACAGGATGGTGACCACATTGGGCGTGACACCCATTTTCTCGAAAAACTTGGCCCACGCAAAGCCCATCGGGCGGTAGAAGAACAGATCGATGTGCTCCTCGGTATCCGACGACTTGAGCGAAGCCTTGTATTCTTGTTTCAATTCTTTAAGAGTCATGTCGATTTTGATAGTTTCCTGTAAAACGTGCTGAGTGAGGAGAGGGACTGTGTGCAACAGAGGGGAGAATTATAGGTCGAGGCAAGGCCCCGGCTCAAGCGTCTTGATGCTCCTTGATGATGGCCAGCATGCGGCGGGCAATGTGGGGAGCTGCCTCGGTGCGGCAGGGGGCAAAGCTGGGCCAGTCGTTGAAGTCGATGATGCTTATCGAGCCGTCGGGCGCAACGATGCAGTCGCCGCCATACACCTCAACGTTGAGTTCGGTGGCTGCGCGCTGGCAGATGGACTTGAGCTGCTTGACGCTGAACTTAATGCCTTGCGACTTGCCGTTGATGGCCTCGAGGCCAAACTTGCTGTGCCCGCCGTCGTAGGGGTAGAACCAGTAGAAAAACGGGGTGCCGTTGACGCCGTAGAACTTCACCAGGTCGCCCTCGAGGTGCACATTGATGACGGCCCGCTTGATGCCGCGCAGGAAATACTCCTGCAGCACCTCCTGGGCCTCCTCGGGATGGCGCACATAGGACACATCCTCCTTGTGCATGGCGTGGAAGTCGCCGCGCTTGATCCAGCAGCTCTTGAAGCCGGCCTTCTTGAGCATGGGCTTGATGGCCTCGTCGGTGTTCACAATCAGGCTCTCGGGATAGGGGATGCCGTTGCCCAGCAGGATGCGCGTCATGCGCTCGCGGGTGCAATTCTCAATGCCGTAGCCCGAGTTGACAACGATTTTCCCGGCGTCCTCGGCTTGCTGCAGGTGCTCGATCGACTGCACCTCGCGGCACATGTTCAATATATAGGGCTCCTGCACGCCGTCGCGGTTGAACTGCTCCTCGCTGTACACATTCACGTGGCAACCGCGCTTGCGCAACTGCTCGGCAGCTGCATTGAAGATGGCTGCGTCGTTGCCTATGTGGTTGGGCGAATAGGCTCCGGCCCGCATGATTCCGGCTATTTGGATATCTGCCATAGTGTGTAAAAAAAAATTGTGATATTGTATCTTTTGTTGTATACGTTGTTTTTTCAAGCCTCAAGCAACAGGTCACTGGTTGATAAATTGCTGAGCAGTGGCAATGTCGCTGGCATGGTCAACATCGACAATCTTGTCGATGCTGTAGGCCTTGAGGTTGAAGCCTGCCTCGATGAGGGCGCGCTGGAAGTTGCGCATGCGCGATATGCCCTGCTCGATGCAGCGGTCGAGCACTGCAAAGGCCTTGTCGCTCATGGCATAGATGCCCCCCGACACATACCGGGCTCCCTCGGGGCCGGGCTTGTCGGTGAAGGCCGTGATGCGCATGGTCGACTCGTCGGGCACCTCGACATAGAGGGGTTTCTCGTCGTCGACATAGGGGGTAACGGCCCACAAGCCGTCGTGCACCTTGTCGGCCTCGAAGGCGGCGATATAGCGTGCAAAATCGGGCTCTCTGAAGATGGTGTCGACCGTGGTGAGGCAGAACTTGCCGGGCTGCATCACCTTGCTCAGCTCCCAGAAGCTGTGCATGCTGCTGGGTGTGGTCTTTACCACGATGTTGAGCGGCACGTCGAGGTGCAGCGTGTCGAGAAACTCGCGCACCTGGGTCATGTGCTCGTTGACGATGATGCTGATGCTCTCGGCATTGCAGCGCTCAAAGATGCGCATGAGCCGCTCGACCATGGGCTCGCCGTTGAGCTCGACAAGCGGTTTGGGCTTCTGCACACCCTCCTGGGCCAGCCGCGAGCCCTCGCCGGCTGCTATGATTGCATAATTCATAATCGTTGATATTTGCTTTGAAAATACACCGAGTGCGTTGTGCTACTTGGTGGCAAGGTCGTCGTCATCGTCCTTGGTGAGGTCGAGCACCACATTGTCCTTGCCCTTGTCGAAGTAGAGCTTGCGCAAGGGGTTGCGATGCATCTCGTCGTAGCGCTTGCGGTTGCGCAGGATGTCGATAGCCGTGTAGATGGCGTGTCGCATCGAGTCCTCGCGGGCGATGCCCTGCCCGGCAATGTCGTAGCCGGTGCCGTGGTCGGGGCTGGTGCGCACATAGGGCAGACCGGCCGTGAAATTCACGCCCTCGCCCATGGCCAGCGCCTTGAACGGGGTGAGACCCTGGTCGTGATACATGGCCAGCACGCCGTCGAAGTGGCGATACATCTCGTTGCCGAAGAAGCCGTCGGAGGCATAGGGCCCGAAGCACAGTATCTTCTCGTTGTCGTAGGCCTCGTGCAAAGCCGGCACAATGATTTCCTGCTCTTCCTTGCCCAGCAAGCCATTCTCGCCGGCATGGGGATTGAGCGAGAGCACCGCGATGCGCGGACCCTGGATGTCGAAGTCGCGCTTGAGCGAGTCGTTGAAAATGCGCAGCTTCTCGAGTATGGCATCCTTGGTCACGGCAGCCGGCACCTGCGCCAGGGGCATGTGTATGGTGACCAGGGCAACGCGCATCTTGTCGTTGCACAGTATCATGAGCGCCTTCTTGCCATCGCCCATGCTGGCCTCGAGATACTCGGTGTGGCCGGGGAAGTCAAACTCGGGGCTTTGGATATTGTCTTTGTTGATAGGCGCCGTGACCAGCACATCGATTTTGCCGTCTTTCAAGTCGCTCACTGCGGCCTCGAGAGCCAGGAAGGCGGCACGCCCGGCCTGCTTGTCGGGTTTGCCCAGCTCAACCTTGATGTCCTCGTCGATCACCTCGACCAGGTTGGGCATGGTCTCCTTGATGTAGTCGGCAGTCTTGGTGTAGTTGATTTGATAGGGCTGCATCTCGATGGCCTTGCGGTGATAGGCCATGATCTTGCTCGACCCGTAGATGATGGGCGTGCACAGCTCGAGCATATCCTGATTGGACAAGGCCTTGAGTATCACCTCATAGCCTATGCCATTGGTATCGCCTTGCGTGATACCAATGCGTATTTTTTTCTTATTGTCAGTCATTAAGAATCATATATATATATTTAGCACACAGCAAGCGTGCCCCGCCTGCCGGTGAGGGCAACTGCCTGCCCTATAATAGTTGCCAAAGTTACAACAAAAATGGGAAACAGGCAAATCGATACAGCAATGGCGGTCGCGCAACGCTGCATGACCGCCATTGTGTGAAATCACTTGTTGAAGCGAGGAGGAGTGTCGCCGCTGCTGTGCGAGGGGGTGTCGAGGGGCGTGTCGTCGCCAGGGGCTGAGTCTTGCGGGGCCGCAGGGGCATCTTGCTGTTGCCCTTCGGCCTGCTGCTGCCTGGCTGCCTCGGCCTGGCGTCGCCGTTCCTCGGCCACTTGCTGCAACTCCTCGGTGCGGCTCTTCCACGGCCGCTTGCCGAAGATGCGCTCCACGTCGGCAGCATAGATCACTTCCTTGCTCATGAGCTCGTCGACCACCTGGTGATGTCCCTGGGCATACTTGGAGAGAATGTCCTTGGCACGCTGATACTGCTCGTTGACGATGCGCGATATTTCCTCGTCGACCACGCGGGCACGCTCGTCGCTGTAGGGACGCGATCCCAACTGGCCCTTGGGGTCGTAGTAGGAGATGTTGGGCATCTTCTCGCTCATGCCGTAGTAGAGCACCATGTTTCGGGCTATGCGTGTAGCCTGCTGCATGTCGTTGAGCGCCCCGGCGCCTATGGTGCCCAGGAAGAGCTCCTCGGCAGCACGGCCGCCCATGAAGGAGCATATCTCGTCGAGGAAGCCCTGCTTGTTCACACTCACGCGGTCTTCGGGCATGGTGAGATTCACGCCCAGAGCCTGGCCGCGGGGCACAATTGAGATCTTGACCAGCGGCTGGGCATATTGCAAGTGCCATATCACGGTGGTGTGTCCTGCCTCGTGCACGGCAGTCTCATACTTGTCGCGCTTGGTGAGCAGCATCGACTTGTTTTCCAAGCCCATGGTCACCTTGTCGATGGCCTCGCCAAAGTCTTGCATGGCAATGGCCGGCGCATTGCGGCGGGCGGCGATGATGGCAGCCTCGTTGCACACGTTGGCTATCTCGGCGCCGCTCATGCCGGTAGTTTGGCGGGCCAGCAGGTTGACGTCGACCTTGTCGTCGACGACTTTCTTCTTCAAGTGTACCTTGAATATGGCCTCGCGGTCGAGCAGCTCGGGCAAGTTCACGTGCACCTTGCGGTCGAAGCGGCCAGGGCGCAGCAGGGCCGGGTCGAGAATGTCCTCGCGGTTGGTGGCGGCCAGCACAATCACGCCGGCATCGCCGTCGATGCCGTCCATCTCGGTGAGCAGCTGGTTAAGCGTCTGGTCGTGCTCGCTGTTGAAGCCCTCGTTGCTGCGGCTGGCGCCCACAGCGTCGATCTCGTCGATGAAGACCACACAGGGGGCCTTCTCCTTGGCCTCGTTGAAGAGCTCACGCACACGGCTGGCACCCACGCCTACAAATTTCTCGACAAACTCGGAACCCGAGCGGGAGAAGAAGGGCACCTGGGCCTCGCCGGCCACTGCACGGGCCAGCATGGTCTTGCCCGTGCCTGGAGGACCCACGAGCAGAGCGCCCTTGGGCACCTTGCCGCCCAGGCGGCCGTACTTGGCAGGATTTTTCAAGAAGTCGACAATCTCGGTCACTTCCTGCTTGGCCTCCTCCATGCCGGCCACGTCGGCAAAGGTGATGGTGCCTATCTCGGAGTGCTTGTCCTCGAGACCCTTGCGCAGGTTGGTGATGGCTTCGTCAAAATACTTGAGCGACACGGCCTCGTCGTCGGCCTGAGTGGCAGCAGCCAGGGCGGCATCGTTGCACACCTTGGCAATGTCGGCGCCACTGAAGCCCGATGTTTTCTGAGCCAGGTCATCGACCTTGACATCGGCAGCCAGTTTCACATGCTTGAGATAGAGGTTAAAGATCTCGAGGCGCTCGCTCTGGCTGGGTTGCCCCACATAGATGTGACGGTCGAGGCGGCCTGGTCGCAGCAGCGAGCGGTCGAGCATGTCCTGGTTGTTGCAGGCGGCCATCACAATCACGCCACTGCTGTTGCCCATGCCGTCCATCTCGATGAGCAGCTGCGACAGGGCTGGCGTGCGGCTTTGGTCGGCCGCCACCTCGCTGCGCTTGGCCCCTATGGCCTCGATCTCGTCGATGAAGACCACACAGGGCGATTTCTCGCGTGCCTCGCGAAATATCTCGTGCAGGCGCTGTATGGGATCGCCGTATATGTTGGCCAGGTCGGGGCCCGATGCGGTGATAAAGGGCACGTCGGCCTCGTTGGCCACGGCCTTGGCCAGCATGGTCTTGCCCGTGCCGGTGGGTCCCGAGAGGAGCACGCCGCGCGGTATCTTGCCGCCCAGGCGGGTGTAGAAGTCGGGGCGCTTCAAGAAGTCGACAATCTGCAGTATCTTGCTCTTGGGCTTGTCGACACCGGCAATGTCGTCGAAGGTGACCGTGTTGGCCAGCTTGGTATCGTAGTCGAGGCCCTTGCGCACCTTCTCGATGGCCTTGAGCAGGTCGGCCTGGGTCACATGTTCGTTGCCGGCACCGGCCGACTGCACGGCGGCATCGTTGCACACGTTGGAAATCTCGGCGCCGCTGAAGCCCGAGGCCTTGCGGGCCAGCTCCTTGGTATCGACGTCGCTGGCGGTGGTGATGCGCTTGAGGTAGAGCTCAAAAATCTCCTCGCGGTCCTTGAGCTCGGGGAAGCCCACATATATCTTGCGGTCGAAGCGGCCAGGGCGCACCAGAGCCTTGTCGATGAGCTCCACACGATTGGTGGCGCCCATCACGATCACGCCCGAGTTGGTGCCATAGCCGTCCATCTCGGCCAGCAGCTGGTTGAGCGTGATTTCGCGCTCGCCGTTGCGGTTGGAGCGGCTGCCTATGGCGTCGATCTCGTCGATGAAGATGATGCAGGGAGCCTTCTCCTTGGCATTGCGGAAGAGCTCGCGCACGCGGCTCACGCCCGAGCCCATAAACTCGCCCTGGAACTCGGCTGCCGAGGTCGAGAAGAAAGGCACATTGGCCTCGCCGGCAACGGCCTTGGCCAGCAGCGTCTTGCCCGAGCCTGGAGGGCCCACCAGCAGCACGCCGCGCGGTATCTTGCCGCCCAGGCGGGTAAACATCTTGGGATTGCGCAGGAAGGCGATGATTTCGCCCACTTCCTTTTTGGGTTTCTCCATGCCGGCCACGTCGGCAAAGGTCACGGTGTCGGTCATGCGGGTGGGCTTGTCGAGCTGCCGCGTCACGCGGTCGATGGCCTCGTAGAAGTCGGGCTGCTGCACGGCCTTCTTCTTGGCGCGGGCGGCCAGCAGGGTGGCCTCGTTGCATATATTGGCAATGTCGGCCCCCGACAGGCCCGAGGTCATGCGGGCCAGGCGGTCGAGGTCGACGCTACCGTCGATTTTCACATTTTTGAGATGCACCTTGAAGATGGCTGCACGGTCCTCAAGGCTGGGGTTGCCTATGTAGATCTGGCGGTCGAAGCGGCCAGCACGCAGCAGGGCCTTGTCGAGCACGTCGGCACGGTTGGTAGCGGCCAGCACAATCACGCCGCTGTTGTTGCCGAAGCCGTCCATCTCGGTGAGCAGCTGGTTGAGCGTGTTCTCGCGCTCATCGTTGGCGGCAAAGTCGTTCTTGCGGCTGCGGGCGCGCCCTATGGCGTCGATCTCGTCGATAAAGACGATGCAGGGAGCCTTCTCCTTGGCCTCGCGAAACATGTCGCGCACGCGGCTGGCACCCACGCCCACAAACATCTCGACAAAGTCGCTGCCGGCCATCGAGAAGAAAGGCACTTGCGCCTCGCCGGCCACAGCCTTGGCCAGCAACGTCTTGCCCGTGCCTGGAGGGCCCACCAGCAGGATGCCCTTGGGGATGGTGCCGCCCAAGTCGGTGTACTGCTTAGGGTTTTTGAGAAACTCCACAATCTCGGACACCTCTTTTTTCTCTTTTTCCATGCCGGCCACGTCGGCAAAGGTGATTTCCTTGCTCTTGTCCTTGTCCTTGACGTGGAGCTTGGCACGACTGCGGCCCACGCTGAACACACCGCCGCCGCCACGGCCGCCCATGCTGCGCATCATCCATATCCAGAACACGACGAGCAGCACAAAGGGCAGCGCGCCCAGCAGCATGCTCGTGTAGTCGCTGTCGCTGGTATACTCGACCTTGCCGTTAAACTGGCCGGCCTTGCGCCACTTGTTGACGTAGTCGTCCATCTTGTCGCTCGAGGCGATGCCGGCAGTCACCGAGCTCTGCACACCTTGCTGCGGCCGTGAGTCGGGATAGACTTGCTTGGCCAGCTCGGGGGTGAGGAAAGCCTCAACCTGGTTTTTGCCGTTGTGCACCACAATCTTGGTCACGCCCTTGCCCTTGGTCTGCACCAGGTTTTCAAAGTCGGTCCACGGCACTTGCTTGGTCTGCACGTCGGCGTCGAAGAACCAGTAGCCCACCAGCATGGCAAGTATCAAGGCATAGAGCCAGTAGATGCTGAACCCGAAGCCCTTGCCCCGTGTCTTGCCGTCGTTGTTATTGTTGCTATTATTGTTGTTGTTGAAAATTCCAGCCATTGCCTGTAGTTTGATGGTTAATTGCCGGGAGCCCCGTCAGCCTCTGGCGCAAGCCGCCCGCCATTGAAAAAGATTCCTCACACTGCCAAAATGTCATTTAGTCGAGATCGGGCACGCGGGTGAGCTTGGCGTCGGCCCACAACTCCTCGAGATTGTAGCGCACGCGGAAGTCGGGCAGGAACACGTGCACATAGACCGTGCCGTAGTCGATCACGATCCACTGCGAGTTCTGGTAGCCGTCGTAGTTGAACGGGCGGGTGCCCAGTTTCTTCTCCACATAGTCGCGCACGCTGTCGGCCACGGCATCGACCTGCATGGTGCTGTTGCCTGTGCATATCACAAAGTCGCCTGTGGCTGCCGTCTCAATCTGGTTCATGTCGACGTGCACGATATCGTGGCCCTTCTTCTCCTGGATGCCCTCGATAATCGCTTGTACTAATGTTTCGTTTTCAGTCATATATATACATCGTAATGTTATCCTGCAAAGATACAGCAAATACTGCGCCAAACGAAATTATTTATTAAGTTTTAAGGTTTTGACTCGGGCGCGGGCCGCCGAGCTGGCCCGAGAGCAAAAAAGCACCCCCGCGATGCGCGAGGGTGCCTATAGTGTGAGCGCGCGTGTGTGTAGTTGCACACGTGGCAAGTCACGGGTTTACTTCTCGCAGGCAATGGCCTGGAGCAGAGCCACGGTGAAGTCCCAGGCCTTCTGCACGGCGGGAATGTGGCAGCGCTCTTGTGGCGAGTGCACGTTTTCGAGCGTGGGCCCGTAGGATATCATCTCCATGTGGGGAGCCTGCTGCAGGAACAAGCCGCACTCGAGGCCGGCGTGGATGGCGTTGACGATGGGCTTCACGCCGTAGAGCTTCTCCCACTGTGCCACGGCATCGGCCAGGAGCTTGCTGTTCACGTTGGGCTGCCAGCCCTGGTAGCCGCCGGTATAGTCCACCTTGCGGGCGCCGGCAAGCTTGTAGAGGGCCTCGATTTGGCCGGCGAGCTCATACTTGCGGCTCTCGACCGACGAGCGCGAGAAGTGCTCGATGTAGATGGTCTTCTCGGCTTCGAGCGTCTTGATGCTGGCAAAGTTGGTCGACGTTTCCACGAGTTCCTTGATGTCGTGGTCCATCGAGTAGATGCCGTGCTGGGCCACATAGGCGGCGCTGATGATGCGGCGGGCCGTGTCGGCGTCGATCACGGTAGCAGGCTTCTCCACGCTCTCGCACAGCACCTCCATGTGGGGCTCGGTAGCCTTGTACTCGTTTTTCACGTCGGCAATATAGGCATTGAGCTCGACCGAGAGTTTCTCCTTGTCGTCGGGCTTCACACCCACGATGGCCACGGCCTCGCGGGCGATGGCATTGTGCAGGTTGCCGGCGTCGACACGGGCGAGCCTGAAGTCAAACTTCTGCTCCAGGCGGTAGAGCAGGCGTGCGATTTGCTTGGTGGCGCAGGCATAGCCCTTGTCGATGTCGCTGCCCGAGTGGCCGCCGTGCATCTTGGTGATATTGAGCTTGAAGTAGACGAGGTCGGCAGGAGCAGCCTCGGGGGTGTAGTCGAAGTAGACGAGCGACTCCAGACCGCCGGCGCACCCGATGGTGATGATGCCGTCGTCCTCGCTGTCGAGGTTGAGCAGGTAGTCGCCTTGCAGCATGTCGCTCTTGATGTTGATGGCACCGGTGAGGCCGGTCTCCTCATCGACGGTGGCGAGCACCTCGAGCGGGCCGCACTTGATGTCGTCGTCGAGCAAGGCAGCCAGGGCCAGAGCCAGGCCCATGCCGTCGTCGGCGCCCAGCGTGGTGCCGTTGGCGCGCACCCACTCGCCGTCGACCACAGTCTCGATGGGGTCGGTCTCAAAGTTATGGTGTGAGGTGGGCACTTTCTCGGCCACCATGTCCATGTGGCCTTGCAGCACCACCTTCTTGGCATTCTCGTAGCCTGGAGCAGCCGGGCGGAACATGGCCACATTGCCCACGGCGTCGATCTTGTGCTCGAAGTTGTGCTCCTTGGCGAAATCCACGAGCCACTGGCGTATCTTGTCGAGCTTGCCCGACGGGCGCGGCACCTTGGTAATCTCGTCGAAAATACTCCACACGTTGGTTGGTTTCAAGTCTTTTACTGTCATAGTTGGTTGTGTCTTTTTTAAAAGTGATAATTGTTAGTTTAAGTTGCGTTCGACAAATTTATGTTAAAACATTCTCGGAACTTTGGTAAAGATACGAAATTAATTTGTAATAAAGGGCAAAATCTCGCAAAGGTTTTCTATATTTGCACAACAAATTCAGAATACTGCGGTGGAAATTGTAATTGCGACCATAATATTGACGGGTGTTGCAGTATTGTTGCTGGGCATCAAGATATTCTTTGTCAAGGGCGGACGGTTCCCCAACACACACATACACAACAACGAGTCGATGCGGCAACGCGGCATCACCTGCGCAAGAGACCAAGAATTTTATAAATAACAACCGATATAAATAGAGCAATGAACTTTTCAAGAAAGATGACAAAGTTTGTCATGATGGCAGCCCTCATGCTGGCCGCTGTGTCGTGCAACCAAAAGCAGCCACAAGCCAAGCCCGCGCTGCCCAAGCAAGCCAACGAGTCGATGGTGATACGCTACATCGACCCCGACTCGATAACAAAGAACTATAACCTGGCCAAGGACTTCAAGGAGCTCACCATCACAATGCAAAACAATCTCGATGCCGCACAGAAGGTGCAGCAGCAAAACTTGCAGAACCTCGAGAGCGAGTTCCAGGCCAAGGAAAAGAAAAACGTATATGCCACCGACCAGGCCCAGGCCCAAGCCGACCAGGCCCGCTACCAGAAGGCCGTGAACGACGCGCAGAGCAAGCTGGCCGAGATGAGGAGCAAGATGGAAAAGACGCTGCAGGAAAACAGCCAGCAGCTGCAAGACTCTATCGACAACTATGTGAAAATCTACGCCAAGCAGAAGGGCTACGACATGATTCTCTCCAAGGCTTCGACCTTCTACATCGACCCCAAGTATGACGTGACCGACGAGGTGGTGAAGGGATTGAACCAGCGCTACACCAAGGTGGCCAAGAAGAAATAACAGCCCGCATGGTGGCTCGTTGCGCCCGGCAGGGCGCCACAAGCGAAGCGGGAGGCAGGCACAACGACAAGTGCCAAAGCCTCCCGCTTCGCTTTACTTTATAGCGGCCAGCGCCACGCAAGGGCTCACAGGCGGTAGCGTGCTCTGATGAAGTTGACGCGCTTGACCAGACGCTGCCACAGGGTGCGATGGTCGACCCAGGTGGCCGCATAGTGATGAATCGAGCGAGTGGCCGGGGTGATGTGCAGCTCGCCCGTGAAATAATTCTTGGGGCAGAAGTACTCGGGCGGGTAGATGAAGATGTCGCCCACCTGGCGCAGTCCGTTCTCGAGCTGGCGGGCCGGCAGGCTGGCAAGCAAGTTGCTCACCACGTCGACCACCGTGCCGGTGAACTTGCCGTCCCAGGTGACGAAGTGGTGACTGCGGTACCAGTCGATGATGTGCCCGTAGAGCTCAAGGCCAGCAGGCGCGCCCAAGCCCAGGCCGGGGGCCACAATGCAGCTGCCGCCGGCGTCATGCCCGTCTTGCCGGGCCTCGCAGCCCATGAAGGGGCCGCGCTCGACGATGTCGTGAAGCGGGGCGATGAGCTCGACGTCGGTATCGAAGTAGAGGCCACCCTCGCGATACAGGATGCAGAAGCGGGCGTAGTCGCTCACAAAGGCGTATTTCTTGAGGCGATAGGCCTCGCGGGTGTAGGCAATGCTGGCCACGTCGAAGTTTGACTCGTTCCACTCCTTTATCTCATAGCCGGGCATGTACTTGCGCCACGAGGCGATGCACTGCCGGGCGCTCTCGGGCAGGGGATTGCCGCCAAACCAGCAATAATGTATCACTTTGGGTATCATCGTGCGAGCTGTTGTATAATGGTTGAGAAATCACAACTACAGCGCTACTCGGCTTGCGGGTCGTCGAGGTCGTCGTAGGTGTTGTACAGGAAATCGTTGTAGGGGAAGCGCTGCATGTGTATGGCCTTGGCCTTGTTGTAGAGCAGGTGCTTGAGCTCATCGATGTTCTCGCGTTTCTTGGCCGAGATGAAGACGCAGTTGTCGCCCATGCGTGCCATCCAGGTCGACTTGAGCTCGTCGAGCGGTATATTCTCGCGCTGGCGCGGGGTGAGGTCGTCGGCGTCTTTGGGCACATAGGAGAACTGGTCGATTTTGTTGAACACCATGATCATCTCCTTGTTGCCTGCATCGCACACCTCTTGCAGCGTCTTGTTGACCACCTCGATTTGCTCTTCAAATTGCGGGTGCGAGATGTCGACCACGTGCACCAGCACGTCGGCATCGCGCACCTCGTCGAGTGTGGTCTTGAACGACTCGACCAGGTGAGTGGGCAGCTTGCGTATGAAGCCCACCGTGTCGGTGAGCAGGAAGGGCAGGTTCTGGATCACGACCTTGCGCACGGTGGTGTCGAGCGTGGCAAAGAGTTTGTTCTCGGCAAAGACGTCGCTCTTGGAGAGCACGTTCATGAGGGTCGACTTGCCCACATTGGTGTAGCCCACAAGGGCGATGCGGGTGAGCTTGCCGCGGTTTTTGCGCTGTATCACCTTCTGCTTGTCCCAGGCTGCCAGCTTCTGCTTGAGCAGCGATATCTTGGTTTTCACGATGCGGCGGTCGGTCTCGATTTGCTCCTCGCCAGGGCCGCGCATGCCTATACCGCCGCGCTGGCGCTCGAGGTGGGTCCACATGCCGGTGAGGCGGGGCAGCAAGTACTGGTACTGTGCCAGCTCCACTTGCATCTTGGCATTGGCCGTCTGGGCGCGCCGGGCAAAGATGTCGAGTATCAGGGTGGTGCGGTCGAGCACCTTCACGCCCGTTTCCTTCTCGATGTGGGCCATCTGCTTGGGCGTGAGGTCGTCGTCGAAGATGACCAGCCCCACTTCGTGCTCGTGTACATAGCTGGCTATCTCGGCCAGCTTGCCCTTGCCCACAAACGAGGTGCTGTTGGGCGCCTCGCAGCGCTGCAAGAAGCGCTTTTCGGTCACAGCGCCGGCGGTGTCGGCCAGGAAGGCCAGCTCGTCGAGATACTCGCGGGCCTTGGCTTCGTTTTGCGTGGGGGTGATGAGGCCCACCAGCACAGCACGCTCCTGCTCGAGCTCGTTTACACGTTTTTTATCGTCAAGTAATCCCATATATGTATTTGTGTCAACAAAAAAAAACTTGCAAGCCCGGCCGCCCGTGCGGTGCAGGCCTGCGGCCACTCGTGGCGGCGGGTGCAAAAGTAGTAAAAATAATGCTCGCAAGCAAACTAAAACTCCCCGGGGCAATGCCTCGGGGAGCTGTGTGAGTGTGTCAATATCGTTTACTTGGGATTACTTGCCCAGGTTCTTGTCGATAGTGCAGATCGAAACGCGGTTCCACTCGGGCTCGCTGAACATCTCGCTGATGCCGTTGCCAGCAGCGTCGATGCGCTTGGCGTTGATTTTGTACTTGTTGACCAGGCAGTCCTTAACGGCGGCTGCACGGTTCTTAGCCAGTTTCAGGTTCACAGCCTCTGGGCCGTCCTTAGAAGCATAACCCTTCACAACCACTGTGGCTGCGCTGTTGCGCTTCATGTAGTTGGCGATGCGCTCCACGTTAGGCATTTGGTCCCTAGTGATGTCCCACTTGCCAATCTTGAAGAACACGCTGCTCTCGAGCGACTCCTTGTTGTCCTTGGTCTCGATCACCTGAGGCTTCTGAGCCTTGCAGGCAGCCAGGTCGCGAGCGAGCTGGTCGGCGCGGGCGTTGCAGTTGGCAAGGTCGCTTTGAGCCTGGCTCAGCTGGTTGCGCAGGTTGTTGATTTGGCCGTTGAGCTGGTCGATGTCGGCCTGAGTGTACTTGTAGGGGCACAGTGTGAAGTAGTGCTGACCGTTGCTGTTGCCGAAGTGATAGGTAACACCAGCCTCGAGCTCAACAGCTGCGTTGTTGATGTTGTAACGCGTCTGCTGACGGTTGCTCTTGCCGGCCTGCAGGTCGTGAGCGATAGTGCTGCTGTAGCCGTTCTGGGCTGCATTGTACTGGTTCACATTGTTCATGTCCCAGAAGATAGAAGGCTTCAACGAGATGGTCCAAGCCTTGCTCTCGCCCAGGTTCCAGTTGATGTTCACACCATATTTGGTGTACCACGAGTTCATGTCGGCCGAGTTGGCGGTCTTGTAGCCGTGCAGCCAGCCTGCACCAGCCACTGCTTCAAACTCAAGAGTGCGGGGAGCGCCCTTGTAACCACCGAAGAGGTTCGACAGGTTGAAGGCTGCAAATGCACCCACCAGCTGGTGGTCGATCATTGTAGCGCTGTGAAGACCCCACACAGGAGTGATGGCCTTGTTCCAGCTCGAGGTATTGATGGTCCACTCGCCCTCAACGCCTAAACCCAGCACTGGAGTGACTTGCTTGCGAATTTCGGCACCGAAGATGCCACGTGCGTTCTTCCAGAAAGCGTAGTGTTGTGCTGGAGAAACTGCTCCACCCTTAAGTGTTACCGACCAATTGTCGGTAAACTTAGTACCATACACATGGTCGGCGACCTGTGCCTGGGCAGCAGTCATGCCGAGTAATGCGGCTGCTAACAGAATAATCTTTTTCATAGTTCAAAATAAATTAAAACATTATACTCTATTAAAAACTTGGCAAAAGTAACTATTTTTTTGATTATATCAAAAAATTAACTAAAAATTTAGACATATAGGACCTAAATACCCCTTAAAAGCACTTTCTTTTGTTTTTTTTCAAGCTCGAAATAAACAAAAATTGGCTTTCTTCTCTTAAATTTCGTGGCAAATGTAAGACTTTTACGGCTGTAGTGCAAACGAAATCGTCAAAGCCACTCAATTTGTATACCAAACGACAATGTGAGCCACTTGTCGGGCGTGATGTAGCTGTTTTTGACTTTTTGAATAAAGTAATAGTCGCATGTGCTCAGCTCGTAAAAGAGACTCACGCTGCGGCCAAACCATCGCTTGCGCTCAGGGATGGGCAATGTTGAAGTAGAGACCCGCCGCAAGCGGCTGGAAATCGACAAGTTCCTCCGCCACATGCACTGTCCACGGGATGTAGTCTTGCTTGAGGGTCATCGTCATCACAGCGTGATGGGCGTTGGTCACGTTCACCATCTTCTCGCCGTCGACATCGACGTCGTAGGGGTGATAGTTGATGTAGCGGCATCCCGCCAGCGCCAAGCCCGTCGCCACACAGGCTGCAAAACTCAGCCACCTCAACGTGCTGTGCAGCCCACCCCACACACTCTCAGAGCGACACACACATATATATATAGCAAGAGCCGCACTCCCCCATTGCCGAGGGGTGCGGCTGTATCGCTTGTGACAGTATTGCCGTTGAGAGAGAGCGTGTGTGTGTGCGCATACATGTGCCTCGCCTGCATGCGGGGGCACACACGGGTGCTGCTACTCGACGTTGAGCAGCTCCTTCATCTTGTCCATGGCTGCATTCAAGCCGTCGGCGTTGCGACCGCCGGCTTGTGCAAAGTGCGGCTGACCGCCGCCGCCGCCCTGGATGGCTTTGGCAGCCTCGCGCACCACCTTGCCGGCATTGAGGCCCTCTTTCACCAGGTCGTCGCTGAGCATGATGGTGAGCATGGGCCTGCCGCCCTCGCGGGTGGCAGCCAGAAACACTGTGGCAGGTTTGGCATCGGCCTTGATGGCAAAAGCCACGCCCTTGACCACGTCGGCCGAGACAGCACCCGTGAGGCTCACCACGCGCATGCCATTTATCTCCCTGGCATCGCGGCACAGGGCCTCCTTGAGGGCATGTATGCGGTCTTGCACAAAGCCGTCGACCTGCTTGCGCAGGTTGGCATTCTCGGCCACGGCCTTGTTGACTGCGGCAGTGAGGTCGGGGGCATTGTTGAGCAGCTCCTTGAGTTTTGCCATAGTTTTCTCGAGAGCATAGATGGCGTCTTCAACGCTTTGGCCGGTGATGGCCTCGATGCGGCGTATGCCGGCTGCGATGCTGCTCTCGCTCAAAATCTTGATCATGCCTATGTTGCCCGTGTTGGGCACATGGGTGCCGCCGCACAGCTCCACGCTGGGGCCGTATTTCACCACACGCACCTTGTCGCCATATTTCTCACCAAAGAGGGCGATGGCGCCCATGGCGCGGGCCTCGTCGATGGGCATGTCGCGGTACTCCTCGAGCGGGATGGCCTGGCGCACCATGGCGTTGGCCACCAGCTCCACCTGGTGCAGCTCCTCGGGGGTCACCTTCTGGAAGTGGGAGAAGTCGAAGCGCAGCGACTTGGCGTCGACATAGGATCCCTTCTGCTCCACGTGGCTGCCCAGCACCTTGCGCAGGGCATAGTCGAGGATGTGGGTGGCTGTGTGGTTGCAAGCAGTGGCACGGCGGGCCTTGACGTTGATGGCGGCATGCAGGGTCTCGGTCACGTCGGCGGGCAAGCGCTTCACGATGTGCACTGGCAAGTTGTTTTCACGCTTGGTGTCGACTACCTCGATCTTCTCGTCGCCGCAAGTGAGCACACCCGTGTCGCCCACCTGGCCGCCCATCTCGGCATAGAATGGCGTGCGCGAGAGCACCAGCTGGTAGAAGGTGTTCTTCTTCTGCGTCACCTTGCGGTAGCGCAGTATCTCGGTGTCGCACTCGTCGAGGTCGTAGCCCACAAACTCGGTGTGGCCCTCACGCAGCTCCACCCAGTCGTCGGCCTCAACACGGGCAGCGTTGCGGGCACGCTCCTTCTGCTTGGCCATCTCGGCGTTGAACTCGTCCTCGCTCACTGTGAGCCCGTTTTCTTTCAAGATGAGCTCGGTGAGGTCGAAGGGGAAGCCATAGGTGTCGTAGAGGGTGAAGGCCTGGGCGCCGTCGATGTGCGACTTGCCAGCCTTCTTGGCCTCGGCCACGATGCCCTCGATCATCTTCATGCCTGTGGCCAGGGTGCGCAAGAAGGCGTCTTCCTCCTCCTTGATCACGTGCTTGATGAGCAACGATTGTGCCTGCAACTCGGGATAGGCCTGGCCCATCGACTCGACGAGCGTGTCGACGAGGCGGTACATGAAGGCCTCGCGCAGGCCCAGGAAGGTGTAGCCGTAGCGCACGGCGCGGCGCAAGATGCGGCGTATCACGTAGCCAGCCTTGGCGTTGCTGGGCAACTGCCCGTCGGCAATGCTGAAAGCCACGGCGCGCACGTGGTCGGCCACCACACGCATGGCCACATCCACATCGTCGCTCTCGCCATAGTGCTTGCCCGAGATTTCGCCTATCTTCTTGATGAGGGGCTGGAATATGTCGGTGTCGTAGTTGGAGTGCTTGCCCTGCAGCATGCGCACAAGGCGCTCAAAGCCCATGCCCGTGTCGATGACGTGCATCGAGAGGGGCTCGAGGCTGCCGTCGGCCTTGCGGTTGAACTGCATGAACACGATGTTCCATATCTCGATCACCTGTGGGTCGTCTTTGTTGACCAGCTCACGGCCGGGCACCTGAGCCTTCTGCTCGGGCGTGCGCGAGTCGTAGTGTATCTCAGAGCACGGACCGCAGGGACCGGTGTCGCCCATCTCCCAGAAGTTGTCGTGCTTGTTGCCGTCGATGATGTGGTCGGCAGGCAGGTGCTTGGCCCAGTAGCCGGCGGCCTCGTCGTCGCGGGCAATGCCCTCGGCGGGGCTCCCCTCAAACACGGTCACATAGATGTCGCTGGGGTTGAGCTTGAGCACATCGACCAGATACTCCCAGGCATAGTCGATGGCGCCCTCCTTGAAATAGTCGCCAAAGCTCCAGTTGCCCAGCATCTCAAACATGGTGTGGTGGTAGGTGTCGTGTCCCACCTCCTCCAGGTCGTTGTGCTTGCCGCTCACGCGCAGGCACTTCTGCGAGTCGGTGCGGCGGCGTGGTTCGGGATCCTTGGTGCCCAGTATGATATCCTTCCACTGGTTCATGCCTGCATTGGTAAACATGAGCGTGGGGTCGTCCTTGATCACCAGCGGTGCCGACGGGACGATAACGTGTCCTTTCGACTCAAAGAATTTCTTGAACGAGTCGCGGATTTCATTAGCAGTCATCATCATATTTTTTTCTTTGCTATCTATTTTTGTTTTTTTATTTCCCTTATCGTTGGTTGTGTTGCAGGAAATGATTACCTTTACACATAATATAAGACGCAAAGTTACTGCATAATCGCAATTTATGCAAGCCCGTCGCGCTTTAATACCCATTTTTAGAAAGTGGCATGGAAGAATTGACCAAACGTTTCTACCGCATAGGCGATGTAGCCGAGATACTCGGCATTCCCGCCTCGACGTTGCGCTACTGGGAGAAGGAGTTCACCATCATCAAGCCCACACGCAGCGCCAAAAACATAAGGCTCTACACGCCCAAAGACATCGAGACCATCAAGATGATCTACTACCTGGTCAAGGAGAAGGGCTTGAAGCTCGATGCCGCCCAGGCCATGATAAGGCGCAACCGCGAGGGCGTGTCCAAGCGCTTCGAGGTGGTGGAGCGCCTCAAGAGGGTGCGCGACCAGCTCAAGGCCTTCAACAAGGCGCTGCTCGAGGCCTCCAAGGCCGGGCATTGAGCGCCCCCCTCCGGCTCTACTACACGAAAAGCGACTGCAGCCTGCTGCACATTGAGGAAATCGTCCTCGTGCAGCAGGCTGCAGTCATTTCTCTATGCGCCACGGGGCATGGGCATTTCACGCCCCAAGCCTCCAGGCTGTGTATCGCAGTCGCTCACAATCGCGCTCAGAAGGGCAGGTCATCGCTCGAGCCGCCGCCAAAGTCGACAGGGGCCCCTGGAGCAGGTGCTGCCGGTGCCGGAGCTGCGACGGGCGCACCTGGAGCAGGCGCAGGCGCCGGAGCAGCCGACGGCTCATAGGGCTCGGCCTTCCAGGCATTGATGTTGGTAAACCAGCGGCCATTGTACTCATGGCTGTCGATGTCGAAGCTCACTTTCACTTGCTGTCCCACCTCGAGCGGATACTGATTGGCCTTGTCGCCGAAGAAACTGAAGAAGATTTTCTTGGGATAGGCCTCGGCGGTCTCGAGCACATATTCTTGCTTGCTCCACTGGTTGCCAGCCCTGGAGGTGCCTTGCTGTGCCGGCAATTTAACGATGATTTTTCCTATTGCTTCCATTGTCGATGTTTTTTCGTTGTTATCGATGTCGTTTTATTTTCCTTTGAAGTTACAAAGTTAGCAATTCTTTCCATTCATCCATCATTTTCACCCCGAAATTTTCTCACCCCACCTCGCTCTTCGGGCTCGTGTTAAATATTGCTAAATATATCCACACGGCAACGACTTTATTAACGGTTATAAGTAAATTTGACCAATAGATTTTAAACTTTAAACAAACGCAAGCTTATGAGAAAAAATTTTCGCATTTTATTAACAACAGCACTGTTGCTTTTTGCCAACGCTGCTATTGCCCAAGGAGCAACAGCGCACAACGTGAAGGGCACCATCACCATCGCCACCCCAATTGTAAAAGAGGACTTTTCTAAATTTACCGACGGTTCCGAAGAAAAGCCCTCGGCAACCAACATTGCCGCCAGTGGAACCATAGCGGCCTCCTACACCTCGGTTGCAGGCTGGACAGGAGCATCGGTGTTCCAGGCCGGAGGTGCGGCCTATATAGGCATGGACAACTCTGGATTTTGGCCAGAGCCTGGGCGACTCGTTACGCCAGCATTTGACGCCACGGGCAACGATGCCGTCTATCATGTCAAGTTTCGCGCTCGATCGTCGGCCAGCACCGACAATCTCACTATAAACAGGAAGAGCAAAGGCAATACCAACGTTGCCCTAACCAATGACTGGCAGGAGTTCACCATCGACTACACAAGCGGGACGGCTACCGAGAAAATAACTTTCTCGCCACAGAATCACGAGTGCTTCATCGACGACATAGACATTTATCAAACCCACCAAGAGGAGGCCGACGTTGCCCCTGAAGGCGCTGTGCTATACGAGAACTTCAACAAGTTCACCGCTGGAACCGAAATGGCTCCCAAGCAAGGCGACATTGCCGGCCAAGACTATATCCCCGACACGCTGACCATGACTCCCGGGTGGAAAGGCAAACACGTGTTTCAAGCCGGGGGCACGGCCTACCTGAGCAGCAATGGCGAGGGTGACTTTGGTATCACTACTCCGGTAGTAGACCTGTCGCACAATGCGGGAACCTTCACGCTGCAACTCAAAGCCAAACTCTATACGGGCGGGCAAGCCTCTACTTTGAGCTCGTCGGTAATAGGATACCTCTATGAAGTAGTAAACGGTGTTCCTCAACTGGTTGAAACCCAATATGCCGACATATCCAACACGTGGGCCGACTACTCTATGACCTTTAACCGCGGTACCGCCAGCAGCCAGCTGGTCATTGCCTTCTACGTTGGGGAAGGCTGGATCGACGACGTGGCACTTGTGCAACCCACCAGCACCGTCAAGGCTCCTGTGGCAACCGAATACGCTGAACTGACCGAAACTGGGTTTACTGCCAACTGGCTCCCTGTAGAAGGAGCCCAATCCTACCTCTTGAGTGTATATGAACGTGGCAACGGCACCCGCACCTACGTCCTTCAGGACAAAGCGGTGGCGGGCACCTCATGTGCAGTGACTGGGGTAGACACATCAAAACCCTATTACTATAATGTAAAGGCAGTAAAGGACGGAGTGAAATCGATCGAATCTAACCAAATCATGGTGCTCGGACTGCCTGTAGTGACCTTGCTCCCTGCTTCAGGCATTACAACAACTGGCTTCACAGCCCACTGGAAGTCGCTGAACAGAGCAACAACCTATATCGTCACATCCTACATCAATCACACAGCGACCGAGCCCGAAACCTTCGCGCTGATCGATGAAGATTTCAAGAATTTCAAGTCGGGCAGCATTGACAAGCCAGACACATGCCGCAGCATTGAATATAATGTGAACGACAAACTCTCGCGTGCCGACTGGGTGGCACGTAACCGCCTGGATATAAAAGGCGGCATCGGGCTTGACAATAGCGAGCAGAAGCAATATGGCACGGGCTGGCTTCACTCGCCACTGCTTGACTTGAGCAACAATGACGGTAATGTGAGTGTGACCTTGAGCACCTACGGCAGCGGGGCAAAGCGCTTCGATGTGGCCCTTTGCGATGCTGACGGCAAAAAAATCTCGGCGGTTGAATGCGCCGCAACCAATGCCTGGAACTCCGTTACAGTTGAGCTCACTGGCGGAACGCAGACATCTTACATAAGCATCGAGCTTCCCGAAAGCCAAACCGGCTCACTGTTTATCAATGCCTTGAAGGTTACCCAGCAACTCGCCGTGGGCGACAGCATCACAGTTCCTTATATTGGGAAAGAGGTGCCTAAGCCTTATAAGGCCAAAGATGAGTATTCGGCCGATTTCTCAATCGACAACTGGGCCAAGAGCGACACCTACTCCTATACAGTGCAAGGGCGGCGCACATTCTCGTCTACCTACATCCTGCCCAGATACATCTACAGCCACAAGCAAGCACCTGTCGTCGTCAACTATCCTGTGTCGACTGGCGTGGGCAATGTCGCTGTTTCTCAAAACACCGATGAGGTGATGCGCTACAATGTGGCAGGCCAACGCGTAGATGCCAACTACAAGGGAATTCAGATAATACGGCAAAGCGACGGCACCACTGTGAAGCGCATTATCAGATAACCGCATGTAAAGACGGCAGGGCAAGCATCATATTACCCCGTCCTCACTTCACAGCCGGGCAGGAGGCACCTCTCCCTCTGCCCGGTTTGTGTTTATGCTTCAACCAAGCTGTATCGGTGAAGTTGTCGGCACTCCAGTTGAAATCGTTTAAAATAATTTGTTGACTGCTTTTCAAGAAAATAATGCCAAGTTGTTGAAAATCGACAACTTGGCATTTAATCTTGTGCGCCTGAAAGGACTCGAACCTTCACGACAGTGAGTCACCAGATCCTAAGTCTGGCGCGTCTACCAATTCCGCCACAAGCGCGCAATAGATGATGTTGCAAAGATACGACTATTAATCAACACTTGAAAAAAAACAGGCTGTGTTTTTTTACACGAGCGCTGCAAGGGGGCTGGGAAATCATTGGCCTCAGTGCTGAGCGGCCAGGATGGCCATGGCGGTGTCGAGGATGGTGTCGCGGCCGGCCTGCTTGTCGGCATCGGTGATGTTGACCTCGCAGTCGGGGGCGACGCCAAACTCGGTGAGCTCGCCGCTGGCATCGCGTATCTGTGCCGCCGAGAATCGCACGCTCCAGCCACAGGGCAGGTCGGCAGTGAAGGGCAAACCGCATCCGCCACCGGTGGTGTCGCCCACGATGGTGACGCCAGGCAGGTGCTTCATGATCGAGACAAAATTGTTGGCCGCCGAGAAACTGGCACGGTTGCACAGCACCACCACGGGCTTGCTGTAGTGCACGCGGCCGGCATCGGGGGTGAAGTAGTAGTCGTAGGGCTTGGAAAAGTCGTCGTGCCCGGGGCCGGTCTTGTGGCTGAGGCTGCCCACCATGGTCTTGCCGGTGATGAAGCGCTTGACGAGGGTCTCGACGTTGGTGAGATAGCCGCCGCCGTTGTTGCGCACGTCGATGATGAGCCCGTCGCTGCTGGCAAGGTAGCTCAGTATGGCGTCGAGGTTGCCGTCGCCTATCTTGTTTTCAAAGCTACCATAGTACATATAGCCCAGGTTATTGCTCAAGATCTGGTACTTGATGCCGCTCACGTTGCGGTAGTCGAAGTTGAGATAGTGCTCGTCGATGACGCGGCGGTCGTAGTTCACGGGATACTGCTCCCATATCCAGTAGCGCGACACGTCGCTGCCCGAGATGAGATTGGTGTGCCCGTCTTTGAGCTCCTTGAGCATGTCGCCGCACAGGTCGAAGAGCTCGCCGGCGCTCATGCCAGGCGCCAGCTTGGCACGATACACGTTGCCCACCGAGTCCCAGTCGATGTTTTTGTACTTAAAGAAGGTGTAATGCTCGTCGATGATGGTCCACAGGGCGTCGAAGTTGCCCTGGGCGTCGTTGGAAAACTCCTCTTGCTCGTGGCAGGCCGAGAGCAGCAGGAGCAAGCCCAGGGCGAGCAGGATGATGCGTGATGACGATTGTTGCATGCTGATGAAAGGTTGAAAACTACACAAAATGGATTGGCAAGAAAAGCGCTCTTGAAACGCCAGGTTAGTACTGTGGCGACACCACTGCGCCTCGAGGTTTCTTGCCGTGGCGCAAGCTGAGCAGCTCGCCCCCTATGCCTATGACCAGGGCATGAGTGAAGATGTGGGTGTTGATGTGGTTCACCCACGAGGTCTCGATGCGGCCGCGGTAGCCCAGGCGCAGGGTGGTGCCGCCCAGCCGCCAGTCGGCTGTGAGGGCATGGGTGAAGTCGAAGCGGTTGCCCCACCACCCAAGGTGCACCAGGCCGCGGTGGTTGCCCTCATATATTTCATAGTAGGCCTCGTCGTAGTCGGGCGAGAAGAAGACCCCCGCCACGGGCAGCGAGCCCTCGTAGCGCAGACTGAGCCGGCGGCCCAGCAGGCGCGTGTTCCACACGGCCATGGCATTGAAGCCCACAGCCCAGTGTATCTTGGCCGTAGCCACGTTGTTGCTGTTGTTGCCGTTGTAGATGGCACCGCCACGCAGCTGAGTCATGGGGCCTATCATGAGTTGGGTGCCGCGCAGGCCGCCAGGATTGTACCAGCGCCGCATCATCGACCAGCGGCCCTCGAGCATAAGCGAGTGCATGGTGTGGTTGCCCGCCGGGTTGCGCGTGTGGTCGTAGTCGACGCCCACCTCGAGCTGGCGCGTCCACCGCAGGGGGGCAAAACCGGTGGCCTGGAAGTGCTCGTAGCCCAGGCGCACGTTCTGCCCATGATAGGCAATGGGGGTCATGTAGGTGTTGAGCAGCGAGGCATGGCCCACGTCGAGGGTGAACATGCTCACCACCGGGCGCAGCACCTGGGTAGAAGTGTCGCACTCCTGCTCATGGCCATGAGCGGGCAAGGCAGCACTCGCAGCAAGCACAAGGGCTGCAGCCGCCAGCCTAATTGTCGCGAGGCTTCTCATTGCCCTCATTGTTGCTGTCGTCGAAGAGGCGGGTCTGGCCCGTGAGCCGGTCGCGCACCTCTCGCTGGTCAATCACATCGGTGGCTGAATCATCGGTATCGACAAGGCCTTCAACCGGGGCGATGTCGGTTGCGGGAGCATCCTGCTCGGGCACTGGGCGGGGCTCAAGCTCGGTCACAGTGTCGATGGCGTAGTTGCTCACACGCTTGCCCTTGGCCTTGAAGCTCTTCACGCCTATATACTCGTCGGCATCGATCACGAGGCTGTCGCGGAAAGCATCGCCGCCGCCAAACTTCACCTCAAAGCGCGGATAGCGCGCGTCGCTGAGCAGCAGCAGGCGCGAGTCGGGGTTGCCGCCTGTCATGCTTTGCTTCTTGGCGTTGTCGTCGAGCGTGAAGCGCTTGATGTAGTAGTAGCCCTGGTCGGCATCATCAACAATGGCCGTCCACACCTTGCCCTCGTCGTATTTCTCGATGCGCAATATGCCCTCCTCGTAGTGGTTGTTCTCGTCGCTGGTGGTGGTGTAGAAGTCGCCGTTGCGCATCACCACAAGCACGCGGTCCTCGCCGCTGAACTTGCCCAGCGAGTAGCCGTGACCCTCATAGTTGAGACGCAGAATATCGGGATCAAACCACACCTCGCGGTCGCCCAGTGTGGAGATGCCATGCTCCTTGAGCGAGATGCGGTGCACCTCGTTCTTGGTCACTATGTTGCCGCGGGCCGTCTTGCCCTTGATGGCGAGCTTCGACAGGTCGACGTCAAATTGCAGCACCTTGAGCCGGAACTTGGGCTTGAGCGTGACACGCAGCACCTCGGCCTCGCCGTTGGGGTTGGCAGTGAACCACAGTATCTTGCTGCCTGGCTTGCCCATCGTCACGTCATACTCCTTGTCGCGCGTGACGCCCGTCACCGCAAAGCGCTTCATGTAGACGATGCCGCCGCGGCCGTCCTGGTAGAGCACGTTGTAGATGGTGCGCTTGTCGTTGCGATTGAACACGTTCACATAGAGCACATTCTTGCCCACATACACCTTGTCGCTCACCTTGATGACCTTGTACTTGCCGTCTTTGTAGAAGATGATGATGTCGTCGATGTCGCTGCAGTTGCATATGTACTCATCCTTCTTGAGCCCGGTGCCCAGGAAACCGTCGGCACGGTTGATGTAGAGCTTCTCGTTGGCCACAGCCACCTTCGAGGCCACAATGGTGTCGAAGTCGCGCACGATGGTGCGACGCGGGTGCTGAGCGCCGTATTTCTTTTTCAGGTTGGTATACCACTCGATAGTGTAGTCGACCAGGTGGGCCAGCTTGTTGTCGATATCGGCAATGCGGTCGTTGAGCATCGCGATATAGTTGTTGGCCTTGTCGCTGTTGAACTTCAGGATGCGGCCCATCTTTATCTCAAGCAGCTTCAAGATGTCGTCGCGCGTCACCTCGCGGTAGAAATGGGGCTTGAACGGATCGAGCCGCTTGTCGATGTGGGCCACTGCGGCATCCAGGTCCTTCGACTGCTCAAAGGGGCGGTCCTTGTAGATGCGCTCCTCGATGAAGATTTTCTCAAGCGAGGCAAAGAAGAGCGACTCCTCGCTGTCGTGGCGCTGATACTTGAGTTCCTTCTCCAGGATGTCCTTGGTGCGGTCCACGCTGAATCGCAACAGGTCGCTTACGG
This sequence comes from Sodaliphilus pleomorphus, assembly GCF_009676955.1. Taxonomy (GTDB): domain Bacteria; phylum Bacteroidota; class Bacteroidia; order Bacteroidales; family Muribaculaceae; genus Sodaliphilus; species Sodaliphilus pleomorphus. Next base: position 1,047,453 of record NZ_CP045696.1, read on the forward strand.
TCAGGAACTGCGGTTTCTCGTCTTTGATCACACAGCAGCATGGCGATA